>QKIM01000507.1 GCA_003249585.1 Deltaproteobacteria bacterium | reverse complement strand
CGGATGAGCTTTACCGACAGGAGACGGTAGAGCATCTTGGTGACATCGAAGGAGCCCATTCGGCTCTTGCGGATGATGTCCCGGACGGTGTTGCGGCCGTTGACCAGCTCGAGGACGGTGATCTCCTCGCGCATGAGCTTGTGGCGTCCCATGCGGAGGATGGCGTCGTCGTTGCGCAGGAACACGATGTCGAAGTCTTCGATCTCGCGTTCGATCATGTGCCACTCGTCGACGCGGCGGAAGCCCTCGATGAGCATGGCGTCCACGGAGAGGGCCAGCCCGGCCTCCTCGGCGATGGGCGGCAGATCGCCCGTCACCCGGAAGGTGAAGCGCCCCTTGTCCCACTTGAGCAGCTCGTAGCAGAGCTCGCGGGTCTGCTTGGTCATGGCCTGCTTGAGCTCGTCCTCGGTGAGCTTCCCTTCCCGCACGAGCTGGAGGCCGAGGAGCCCCTGGGGCGGCAGCTCCTCGATGAAGGCGTCCAGCTCCTCCTTGCCCATGAGCTCCATCTCCACCACGTACCGGCCCAGGAGATACTCCTCGCTGACACCGGCGGCGCTGGCCAGCTCCACCTGCCCGTCACGGAAATACATATCGATCTTCGACGACGATTTGCTCACGGTGAGGACGCCGTTCTGGCGCTGGGAGGAGAGGAGGGGCAGGATCTCCACGATGGGGATGGTCTGCAGCTCGCCGGTCATGGCCGACTCGCCGGCGGCCAGTTCCGGTGCCGTGGATTTGAGCTCGCCGATGGCACTCTCGAGGAAATCGTCGCTGAATGCCTCCTTGAGGTTGAGCACCAGCTCCTGGGAGTCGATGTTCAAGCCCACCAGGGTAGGTGAATTGATGAGCTGGGCAGAGGCAGCCTGGGAGAGGGAGGACCGGAGCCTGGAGAGCGCTTCCCTCCACGCCTTGCGTGCCTGGTCAGCTCCGTCTTTCAGTTCCTTCCGGTCGGAGTCGAGGCCCGGCTGCGTGTCCTCCCGCTCGTTCTCCTGGTACTTGGAGAGCGTGTGGGCCACGACGGCGGTGATCGCCTCGGGGCTGAAGGGCTTGGTGATATAATCCTTGATGCCCATGACCTTCACGAAGCGTTCGCCGACCTGTTCGCCCTTGGCGCTCATGAGGACCACGGGGATCTCCGAGAGCTCGGGTGTTTCGGAGAGGATATTGAAGACCTGATAGCCGTTCATCCGCGGCATGACGAAGTCAAGGAGGATCAGATCCGGGCTCGCGGACCGGGCGAGTTCAATGCCTTCTTCTCCGTCATGGGCCGAGACGACCTGGTATCCGGCCTTGGAGAGCACCAGCTCGACAACCTTGATGATGGTAGGGCTGTCATCTACGACGAGTATCTTGGCAGTCATCGGACGTCCTTTTCAGCATGCGCGTGCACATGCGGCAAACAGAGGGACCACACGGCGACGAGGTGGAGGGCGATCCCGCCCGGATGGGCAGGGGGGGTCGTCAGCTGTCCAGCCGGGAGATAATGTTGGACACCCCGCGGTAGGCCGTGTCCCTGCGCTGTACCTTCTTATAATAGTAGAGCGCTTCGGGGAGGTCTTTGAGTTTTTCATATACTTGACCCAGCTCGAAGTATACGTCCATCTCTTCGTCGGGCTTCAGATAATCGGTGTGCAGGGCCCGCTTGAGTTCGTTGGCCGCCCTGCTGAGATCCCCCAGCTCCATATAGCACTTCCCGGCGAGCAGCCGCGCCTGGATCTCCGTCGTGGGGTCGTCCATGGCCTGGCTGATTTCCTCGAGGGCCTGCTGGAGCAATCCCATCTCCTTGTAGGCGATGCCAAGATCCAGGTGGGTCCCGGCGTCCCCGATGGGCTGCTCCGTCTCGATCCGAACGCCTCCTGAAAACTCCGTGGCGTGGCCTTCGGCGGCGGAGGCCTTGAGCAGATCGAGATCCTGGAGGCTCGAGGACTCCTCCTCGTTGAAGTCCAGCTCCAGGTTGTCATCGATGGCGTCCAGACCGGCGAAGAGCTCGTCTCCCAGATCCGGTGCGGACCCCGGCGCGTCGTCGAGGAGGCCGAGGGCGCTGGTGATGGCGGTCGGCTCGTTGTCGGTCGGCTCCGGTGTATCGTCAGGAGCCTGTTGCTCTGGCGCAGGGGAGTTTGCCGGCGCGAAGAGATCCAGTTCATCGGCGTCCAGGAGATCCGGGATCGGCTCGCCGGCCCCCCCCACATCGAAGAGATCGACCTCCCCTGGCTCGCCCGTGGCAGGCCCCGATGCCTCCTGGACGGCCTCGCCGAAGAAATCGACGGCCATGGGGTCCACAGGGACCGGTGTGGGCGACTCGTCGCCGCCGTCATCAAAGAGATGGAACTCAGCGGGGGCCTCGTGGTCGCTCCCGGGGGAGGCCTCCTGGCCGTTGCTGAAGAGATCGAAGACCTCATGGTTCTCAAGACCGGGTTCGTCGGCGGCGTCGAGGGGGACCTCCACCGGCAGGGTCTCGGGCTCCTCGGGCATGATCTCCGAGACCGTGCCGGGGGCCGGCCTGGGCTCTGCCATCGCCTCGAGGGGGTTGGGGAGCTCGCCGTCGGCCGCGACTCGGGCGATGAACTCTCGGACGGCCTGGATGGGAAACCGCGAATGCAGATCGCTGAGGGTATCCAGGGCTTCCTGGTAGAGGGCCATCTCCAGGAAGAACTCCACCTCCTCGAAGGTATCGGTCACATCCTGTGGGATCTCTTCGGCTTCGTCCACGTCACCGGGCTCGATGGAGACGA
>QKIM01000040.1 GCA_003249585.1 Deltaproteobacteria bacterium | reverse complement strand
GATGGCCTCGGGATCCGTGGCGTAGGGCTGGCCACCGCCACCGATGCAGCCACCGGGGCAGGTCATCACCTCGAGGAAGTGCAGCTCCCTGCCCTGGCGGACCTGGTCGAGGATCCGCGCGGCGTTCTTCAGGCCGTGGGCCACGGCCACCTTCACGGTGAGCCCGTCGAGGTCCAGGCTGGCCTCCTTCACGCCCTGCAGGTCCCGCACCTCGGTGACGATGGGGCGGGCCATGTTGCGGCCTGTGACCATGAAGTGGGCGGTCCTGAGCGCCGCCTCCATGACGCCGCCCGTGGCGCCGAAGAGCTTGCCGGCGGAGGAGCGCTCCCCGAAGGGCGTGTCGCTGGTCTCGGGGGTCAGGCGCTTGAGGTCGATGCCGGAGATCCTCAGGAGCTCGGCCAGCTCCCTGGTGGTGAGGACGGCGTCGATGTCCGCCATGCCCTCCGTGACCATCTCGGGCCGTGAGGCCTCGAATTTTTTTGCCGTGCATGGCATAATGGCCACGTGATATATATGCCGGGGGTCGACGCCTTCCCGTTCAGACCAGACGCTCTTTACTAGTGCCCCGAGCATCTGCTGGGGCGACTTGCACGAGGAGAGACCCGGAATAAACTCCGGATAGAACTGCTCGACAAAGGTTACCCAACCCGGAGAGCAACTGGTCATCATGGGAAGGCGGCCCCCGGACTTGATCCGGTGGACAAGCTCCGACGCCTCTTCCATGATGGTGAGGTCGGCGGCGAAGCTGGTATCGAAGACGCGGTCGAAGCCTATCTGCCTCAGGGCCGCGGTGAGAACACCCTGGAGATCCTCTCCGGGTGCGGCGCCCCAGAGCTCGCCCACGGTCACGGAGACCGCCGGGGCGTGCTGCGCGACCACCGTCAACTCGGGATCGGCCAGCGCCGCCAGGACGCGGGCGATCTGCGGGTTCTCCATGAGGGCGCCCGTGGGGCAGACCCGGACGCACTGGCCGCAGTTGATGCAGCTGGAGATGTTGAGGGAGTCGTTGAAGGCCGCGCCCACCACGGTGCCGGCGCCCCGACCGATGAAGTCGATGGCGCTCACGCCCTGGATCTCCTCGCAGACCCGCACGCAGCGGCCGCAGAGGATGCACTTGGCGGGGTCGCGGATGATGGCGGGGCTCGCCAGGTCCTTGACGCCGCTGGCGACCTTGCCCTTGACCCCGCGCCCCTCCACACCCAGGGAGGAGGAGAGGCCCAGGAGCTCGCAGTCGGTGCGGCGGCGGCAGTAGAGGCAGTCATCGGGGTGGTTGGCCAGGAGCAGCTCCACGATGGTCTTGCGGGCGGCCAGCACCTTCCCCGAATGGGTCTTGATCTTCATTCCGTCCGTGAGGGGCCAGGCACAGGAGGGGACGAGGGCGCCGTTGGCCTCGTTCTCCACCACGCACATGCGGCAGGCGCCCGAGGGGGTGAGCCCCTTCAGGTGGCACAGGGTGGGGACGGAGATCCCGATCTCCCCGAGGGCCTCGAGGAGCGTGTCGTGGGGGGACACTTCATATTCGCGACTGTTGACAGTGATGCGTATCATATCGTTCTCCTCACCGCACGCTGACGGCGTCGAAACGGCAGACCTCACGGCACACGCCGCACCGGACACAGATCTCGTCGATGATGTAGTGGGGAGCCTTGGCGGCGCCCCTGATGGCGTTCACCGGACACTTCTTCATGCACAAGGTGCAGCCCTTGCACTTCTCCTCGTCCACGGAGAAGGTGAGCAACTGCTTGCAGGAGCCCGCGTCGCAGACCCGGTCGAAGATGTGGCGCTCGTACTCCTCTCGGAAGTAGCGCAGCGTGGAGAGGACCGGGTTGGGGGCCGTCTGTCCCAGGCCGCACAGGGAGGTCTGGCGGATGACCTGGGCGAGCTCTTCGAGGCTGGTGATGGCCCGAAAGCGCTCCAGGGCGTCGGTGTCCTTCTCGGCCCGGCGCGGAGTGGTGATGAAGTCCATGATCTCCAGCATACGGCGGGTCCCTTCGCGGCAGGGGATGCACTTGCCGCAGGACTCGCGCCCGATGAAGTCCATGAAGAAGCGGGCCACGTCCACCATGCAGGTGCGGTCGTCCATGACCACGAGGCCACCGGAGCCCATCATGGCGCCCACCTTCTTGAGGGACTCGTAGTCCACGGGGGTGTCGATGTGCTGCATGGGGATGCAGCCGCCCGAGGGACCGCCGATCTGGGCCGCCTTGTAGGTGTGGCCGTCGGGGATGCCGCCGCCGATGTCGAAGACGATGTCGCGGATGGTCCGCCCCATCTCCACCTCGACCAGACCCGTGTAGGCCACGTTCCCGGAGAGGGCGAAGACCTTGGTCCCGCGGGAGTCGGGGGTGCCCACGGCGGAGAACCAGCCGCTCCCCTGCTCCACGATGGCGGGGACGTTGGCCAGGGTCTCCACGTTGTTGATGATGGTGGGCTTGCCGAAGAGGCCCTTCACCGCCGGGAAGGGCGGGCGGGGGCGGGGCATGCCGCGCTTGCCCTCGATGGAGTGGATGAGGGCCGTCTCCTCGCCGCAGACGAAGGCGCCGGCGCCCTTCTTGACGATGACCTCCAGGGAGATCCCGGAGTCTAGGATGTTGGTCCCCAGGAGTCCCTCGGCGCGCATGGCCTCGATGGCCTCGTCGAGGCGCGCGATGGCCAGGGGATACTCGGCGCGGATGTAGATGTAGGCCTTGGTGGCACCGAAGGCGTAGGCGGCGATGAGGAGCCCCTCCAGGAGACGGTGG
>QKIM01000605.1 GCA_003249585.1 Deltaproteobacteria bacterium | reverse complement strand
CGCGAGTGTCGCCAGCTTTGGCGGCGACAGCCTGACCAGCGCCGGCAACAATGATATCTTTGTGACGAAGCTCGACGCCTCGGGGACCTTCCAGTGGGCGGTGCAGGGGGGCGGAGCGGGTGCAGACGGCGCATACGGCATCGCGGTGGACAGCGCCGGCAACAGCTATGTCGCCGGGGCCTATGAGACCTCGGGGACCTTCGGCGCCACCGTCCTGACCAGCGCGGGAGGCTCCGATGTCGTGGTGGCCAGGGTTGACACCAACGGGACCTGGACCGACGCGGCCAGCGCCGGAGGCTGGTCCACGGACTACGCCTTCGGGATCGCCCTGGACGGCAGCGGAAACAACTACACGACCGGATATTTCGTGGTCACCGGGGATTACGGCGGGACCACCCTCAACGCCGCCGGCGCCTACGACGTCTTCATCGCCAGAAACCTCCTGCAGTGATCTTGGAAAAAACGCAGCAGTGGGGGGCTCGGGCAGGACGGGGGTTCACGCGTGCGTCGTCTCAGGGGGTCTCAACCATCCCTCGGAGGCCCACGTGGTCGGAGCCCGTGACGCCGCCTGTGTCCAGGGTGAGGATCTGCTCGATGCTCACGGGGGAGAACCCCGCGTCGAGCCAGATGTAGTCGATGCGGATCTCCGGGCTGGACGCGGGGTAGGTGTAGCCCGGGTCCGAGGGGTACACGGACTGCCACAGATCCGTGAAGCCGGAGGCTGTCATGGCGGTGTGGACGTCGCCCTCGGGGCCCTCGTTGAAGTCCCCTGTGAGGATCGCGGCGTCACCAGTGGTGTTGAAGCCACCCAGGGCGTCAAGGACCGCGGTGATCTGGTCGGCGCGGGTCTGGGCGTCCAGGTGATCGAGGTGGGTGGTGCTCATGACCACCGTCCCGACCGGGGTGAGCACCCGGGCCATGACCACCTTGCGCTGGAAGGCGCCCAGGGGCAGCGTGGCCTCGGCCTCGTCGGTGATGGTGTGGGGTGTGATGAGGGCGATGCCCTCGTCGTAGGTGTCCCAGGAGAGGTGGGTCACCGTGCGCAGGACGGAGTAGGTCTCTCCCGTGCGGTCCGTGAGCCCGGCGACGATGTCGTCGAGGTTGTCGGCGCCCCCGGACTCCGCACACACCTCCTGGAAGCCGATGAGATCGGCTCCCGAGGAGGCGAGGGAGTCGATGATGAGGGGGAGCCGGGAGGCGTAGTCGTCGAGCAGGCAGCGCAGGTTCAGGGTGACCACCGTGAGGCCTCGGGTGACCACGACAAGGGGCGCGTCGGACTCGCTCCAGCCGTCGTCGCTGCCCGCGCGACCCTCATCGGCCCGGTCACAGTGGAGCCAGGGGCCGTCGTCCCAGCGCACGCGTGCGGCCCAGTGGGAGATCCCCCCGGTCACGGGGGTCACACTCCCCATGTACTCCACATCGGTGGTGCACGCCAGGCAGGAGGCGTTGAACCCGGCCGCGGACCACGCCCATGACGTGTCCGTGGGGGCGGTCCCCGATGGTCCGAAGCCCACCTCCACGGTGAGATGGTCTCTCTCCGCCGCAGTCACGGCGCGCCCAGGGAGGCCGACCCGCGCGTAGAGCGACTCCGTGGGGATCCCCGGAGCCGTCCGCACGGTGAGGGGCCACTGGGTCGCGCACCACAGCTCCGGGGCGGTGCCGCCGTCGGTATCGGAATCGGGCCCGACGTCCGTCGTGGCGTCGGTCCCGGCGTCACTGTCCGGATGTGAGGTGGCGTCGCAGCCGAACAACAGCGCGGCCAGAAGGAACAGAAGTGGGGCGGCGTTTTTCATGAGGGGCATGGGGTGATTGTAGCCCGGGAAAGGGAGAAGGGCAAATCATCGGAAGACGATGACGGCCCGGGGCAGATCACCGTGGGTGTGTCCCGGCATGCCCGCAGGGCAGGGCTGAGGAGACGGTATCATCGGTGGAGGATCTCATGGAAAAAGGTGGACTGATCCACTTTTTGAAAAAACCTAGTCTTTGAGAAAAATATCACTGAAAATAGGGCTTTTTTTGGTAAATGAACGTTGAAAACTGGTCCAAAATCAATAAAAGTGACCCTACGTTGCGTGTTTTCGGTTTTCGACAGAAGACCGGGAGTCGCTTTCGCCCGGATTCCATGGTGGTCTCCGAGGTGGACCAGCCGGCTCCAAACCAAAGGGACCACAATGTCACAGAAATCCAAGATTATCTACACCCGGACCGATGAAGCCCCTGCGCTGGCCACCGCCTCCCTGCTTCCCATCTACAAAGCCTTCACGTCCCAGGCGGACATCGAGATGGAAGTACGCGACATCTCCCTCGCCGCGCGTGTCATCGCCTCCTTCCCGGAGCGCCTGACCGACGAGCAGCGGGTCGGCGACCATCTGGCCGAGCTGGGCCGGCTGGCCAAGACCCCCGAGGCGAACATCATCAAGCTCCCCAACATCTCGGCCTCCATCCCCCAGCTCAACGCCACCATCCGCGAGCTCCAGGCCAAGGGATACGACCTCCCGGACTTCCCCGCGGAGCCCAGGACCCCCGAGGAGATCGAGATCCGCGAGCGGTACGACCGGGTGAAGGGCAGCGCCGTCAATCCCGTCCTGCGCGAGGGAAACTCGGATCGCCGCGCCCCCAAGGCCGTCAAGGAGTATGCCCGCAAGCACCCCCACTCCATGGGTGTCTGGTCCTCGGACTCCAAGAGCCACGTGTCTTCCATGGAAGACGGCGACTTCTACGGCTCCGAGCGGGCTGTGACTC
>QKIM01000672.1 GCA_003249585.1 Deltaproteobacteria bacterium | reverse complement strand
CTGGCGAGGCCACGGCTTCGCCCCCTACATGTACATCGGGACCCGGGATCTGCCCCTCGACGAATGACCCACACCAAAAGGAGCGCGCGCTCCTCTTTTTTTCCCTCGCCCTTTGACTTGCCACGGGGGGCAGGTCATATTATCTACAGTGGTCAGGCGAAACACTCCCGGCGGGAGCGCACCGCCCCCCCGAACCCCCAACCCAAGGGAAGTCCGCATGAAAAACCTCCTCTTTCTGGCCTTGCTCCTCCTCTTCACCGTCGCCGCCTGCGACGACGACTCCACGAGCGAGAAGACCGCCCCCTTCACCGATCCCATCGCCACGGAGCAGATGGACTTCGACGGCGAAGGGCGCCTCTACTACACCATCTCAGCCTACGGGTACCCCGACGAGATCAGTTCCAGCCGCTGGACCGAGCCCGATCTGGACGTGGACGAGACGCTCTTCGACATGGGCACAGGCGTCGTGGAGACCGAGACGGGCCTCGTGGTCCCCGATTTCAACGTCCTGGCGGCCTACTGCTCCTCCGCGACGCCCCTGATCACCCTCACGCCGGGCTGGCGCGGCGAGGGAGAGCCCCAGGCGGGCACCTACGCCTTCACAGGCGTCCTCATGGACGCCAGCGGACTGGAAATTCCGCTCTTTGACGTCTCCGGCGACCTGGAGATCGACGCCGGCGGCTACCTCCCCGTCGATGTCGAGGCCAACCCCCTGCCGGCGGACACGGCGAAGCTGTATACCCTCGAGTTCACCGCCGTGTACACCGTGGACGGCACCACCTACACCCAGACCTCCCGCATGCGGCTGGCCCAGACCTGGCGCTGCCCCGTGGAGGGCACGCCCCTGTACGAACGCATCATCCGCTGGGGCTCGTCGTGGCTGAACGGCACCTTTGAAGACCAGTCCGAGGAGAGCGAGAACGAGCGCGCCAAGACCCTCCTCTTCGGCATGTACAACCTGGAGCCCCTGGGCTACCGCTACGGCCCCTTCCCCCGCCCCTCGGACTTCGTGGACCGGGCCGAGGTCTTTTTGGACTTCCCCCAGATGGCCTGCGGCGAGTTCCGCGGCTTCTTCATGGCCCTCGTGGAGTCCCAGGGCATCGACGCCAACTGGCTCTGGTTCTGGTACAACAACCCCAGCTCCACGGCCCCCTCCATGTACGAGACCCGCCTCATCGCCGCCGTGGGCACCGACGAGATGTACTGGCGCTACCAGGACCACATCGTGGTGGAGGTCAACGGCAAGGTCTACGATCCCACCTACCTGGTCTTCGCCGAGAACGCCGACGAGTATGAGGACTACATGTTCGAGGACTTCTGCTACGGCGAGGACGTGAACTGCGGCGGCGCCAACGGCTGGTGCACCATCGACGACGGACCCCAGGGCATCTGCGTGGACAACGCCCCGGGCTACGTCGAGGGCGAGAGCCCGCCCCGCCACCGCGGCGAAGACTACCGCTGACCCCGCCGGACGGCCCCCTTCCACGACATCGAAAACAATGGTAGACAGGGGGTGTTCCCTGTTGCCCTTTACCTGCACGCGCGAGAGGCCCCCATGACCAGATTGCCCCTGTTTTTTCTCCTTTCCATCGCTGTAGCCGCCTGCACCACGCCTTCGCAGCCGCCCCCGAAGAGCCCCGGAAAGGCCTCGCCCAAGGCCTCGCCCACGGCTTCGCCCAAGGCTTCACCCAAGGCCTCGCCCAAGACACCGGCCAAACCCGCGCCCATCGTCGCGACGTCACGGCAGGTGTCAAAGGATGTGCGGAGCCTCACCCTGGCCAACGGCCTGAAGGTCCTGCTGGTGCACAACCCCAGGGCACGCCTGAGCGCCGCGGCGCTGAACGTGGCGTCGGGGGCCTACCAGGATCCCGACGCGCACCCGGGGCTCGCCCATTTTCTGGAGCACATGCTCTTTTTGGGCACCAGGAAGTACCCCGACGTCGGGGGCTACCAGCTCTTCATCGACCGAAACGGCGGCAGCTGCAACGCCGCGACGGGCGCCGAGAACACCACCTACTACTTCGAGGTGGTCGACGGCGCCTTCGCCCAGGCGGTGGACCGGTTCGCCCAGTTCTTCATCGCCCCCACCTTCGATCCGAAGTACGTGACGCGGGAGAAGAACGCCGTGAACTCCGAGTTCATCAACGGCAAGCAGAACAACGGGCGCAGGGAGTACCACCTCTCCAAGCTCGTGGCCTGCAAGAACCACGCGGCGTGCCGGTTCAGCACGGGGAACAGTGACTCCCTCAAGGGCGTGACCCGCGACATCCTGATCGCCTTCTACCGAAAGCACTACAGCGCCGACCGGATGACCCTGGCGGTCATCAGCAAGCTCCCGCTGGACAAGCAGGAGCAGCTGGTCCGTGGGCTCTTCACCGCCATCCCGCGCCACAAGGGCGCCGTGGCCCCCATCCCCCGGCAGCCCCAGGACGCCGCCGTCATGCCCGCCTTCGTCCGGATCACGCCCGTGGGGCCCAGACGCAAGCTCGACCTCACCTTCCAGACCCCGGCGCCCTATGCGTCCTGGAAGCTGGCCCCCCTGACCATCCTCGCTCACGTCATCGGCCACGAGGGGGAGGGTTCGCTGCACTCCATCCTGAAGCGGGAGGGGCTCGCCACCAGCGTGGAGGCGGGCCTCACGAGAAAGTCCATGCAGGGGGAGTTCTACGTCTCCATGAACCTCACGGACCTGGGCACGAAGGATCCGGGGAGGGTCATGGAGGTCTTCTTCGCCTACGTCAACCTCATGAA
>QKIM01000369.1 GCA_003249585.1 Deltaproteobacteria bacterium | reverse complement strand
GTCCAGCACGTCGTCGACGGGGCGCTCCCGGAAGGTGTCCCGGGTGACCATGCGGCAGAAGCAGAAGTTGCACTTGTAGGGACAGCCAAAGGCGGTCTTGATGAGGGCCACCTTCTCGTGAAAGATATAGAAGTACCGGCGCCTATATTTGGCCGTGAGGTCCCTGCGGGGCATGGGATAGGCGAAGTCAAAGGCAGGAAGGTGCGCATCGTCGACGAGCTCGGTGGGACCGAAGGCCTCGGCCGGGCGGGGGGCCTCCCCGCGGAGGTGGGCCAGCAGCTTTGGGAAGGCCGTGGCGCCGTTGCGGACGATGCGGTAATCGATGGCCAGGTGGTCGAGGTCACCAGGGACCACCTCGACGTGGACGCCGCCCACCACCGTCACCGTACGGGGACCGAGGCGCTTGGCCGCGCTGCAGTATTCTATGATCTCGGGGACGTTGGTGATGTACCCCGTGACCGCCACCACATCGGGCCGGTGCTTGCGCAGGAAGTATCCCACGGGGCGTTTCTCGAGGATCATGTCAACGATGACCGGATCGTCATCGGGACCGCAGGTGGCGGCGAGGATCTCGAGCTCAAGGGGCTCCACGAGCATAACGTGCTGAAGGCCGATGGTCTCAGGGGCCGGGCCGGGGCGGAGGAAGAGGATCTTCATTGGATCTCCCTTTTGTCTCCCGTGGTGCGGAAGACGCGATGTTCGGGGATGTCCCGCCGATAGGCCAGAAACCGCCCGACGGAGGAGAGGATCAGGTTGAGCACCGGGTTGGAGAGGCGGGCCCCCATGAACCGGGGCTCCACGCGCCCTCCGAGGCGGGTCTTGGGAACTTCGGCGGTCTGACCGAGATCTATGCTCGTGAGGCCATGCTCCATGCTCTGGGCGAGGATGTCGAAGGTCATGTTGAAGTAGGTCTCGTGGTCCTCAAGGACGGCGTAGTCGAGCCCCCCCATGAAGAAGACGGCGCGATCGGAGTCCTGAACGGTCACGTGCCAGCCGATGAGGTGCCCCTCGAGGCTGAAGGTCGTCAGGGAGAACGGGGTGGGGAGGTTCCGGAAGAACGCCTCGGAGAGCTTCTCCAGTTTGGCGTCGGAGCGCTGCCAGACCGCTTCGTACCCACGATACATCTCCTCGGAGAAGGCGCTCATGGGGAGGATCTCCCGGACGACGCCCTCGAAGCGGGCCGCGATCCGGCGGAACCTTCGCCGGTAATCGGCGCGCAGGTTTGCCTCGTACTCATCCACGGACCCGAAGGGCTCGATGTACAGGATGGTGGGGAGGGTGGGACCCCAGACCATACCCTCAACGTCCAGCGGTGAGGCGGTGTTGAGGTAGAGGAGAAATCCCTTCTCCACAAAGGGCAGCTCCCGGGCAAGGGCAGCCAGGTGTCGCGGTCTGCCGATGAAGCCGCCTGAAGAGACCGAGGCCGGCACGCCAGCGATGTGCATGCGGATGGGAGAGGGGATCCCGAGGTAGGTGAGCAGATCCAGCGGGCGTGTGTACACGATGGCTCCCGCCAGGAGGGTATTGCCCTCCATGAGGAGGTGGTATCGCTGGCCGCAGGGGTTGTACCGCTCGCAGTGCTCCAGAAAGGACCGGCGCTGGAAGAGGGAGTCGCACAGGGCGTCCCACTGACCGTCCAGCTGCGCCGCTGAGGTCCGGGTGGTGAGGTAGCTCATCGCAACGCTCCATCGAGGACGGTGTAGCGACGGTGGGGTTCGATCTCCCGCCCGAAGGCCTTCTTGAGCATCATAAGGGTGATTCCGATGCTGGCGGTGTTCTCCTCGAAGATGAAGCCCCCTTCGGTGACCTGGTATCCGCCGCGCCGCATGGAGATGGTCATCTCCCGGATCATCGCCTGCACGATTCCTCGGCGCCGGTATTCGGGCAGCACGGCGATCTCGGTGAGCCGCGCCGAACGGACGGGGTTTCGCAGATGGTAGCGAAGTACCTGAGGGATACCCAGATGGGTCCCGGGGCCCACGAGCTCGTTGAAGTCGGGATACCACAGCAGGAACCCGACGGGTTTCCCGCCGTCCTCGGCAATGAGGAGGTTCTCCTCTTTCAGCAAAAAGCGGAAAGGCAGGAACAGCTCGAGATCTTCTTCAGGTGTCCGGTCCGACCAGTAGGGGTGGTCCTGGAAGCAGGCGTTGTTGAGTTCGGTGTAGATGGCCACATCGCGCCTCAGGTGGCGACGGCTCATGGGGCGAATGACGATGTCGCCCAGGGGGACATCCAGATGCCCCGAGTCGAGGAGCCCGTAGAACAGCTCATTGTCAAAACGGTAGGAGACCAGGGGGCGTGGCGTGAGCGAGGGGAAGTAATCGGGATACCACGGCGGCGAATAGGGGAGTCCGAAGACAGGAGGCTCGTCGAAGGAGGAGGTGAGGTATCCCGCTGCGTAGTTGAGGTGCCCCGAGAGTCCAGCGACGATGCGCGTGCACATGGGGAAGAGAACTCGGGCCCTATCCAGGATGGCGTCCTCGACCCCCCTGAGTCCATAGGTGGCCTCGAAGAAGGCGACCTGAACGTATTCGGGGAGCTTGTCGTCATGGATCAGAGAGAACCGCCCTACGGTCCGTCCATGATCGACCAGGAGGAAAGAGCGGATCTCCGCGTGCCGGAAGAAGGCGCTCTTCTTCTCCACGAGCATTGCGGTGACCTCCCCTTCGGTGTCGCGCCAGTTGGGGGTGGCCGCGTGGAGACGTCCCGGGAAGGAATAGAATTCATGGCGTCTTTTTCCGGTGGCCTCCTGAC
>QKIM01000350.1 GCA_003249585.1 Deltaproteobacteria bacterium | reverse complement strand
GCGTGTTCCACAACGTCACCAGGCCGCGCCAGGAGGTACCCGGCCTCCATGGTCCGGCCCAGATCCAGAAGGATCCAGGCGAGATCCCCGATGGCACGAAGCTTGGTGCTGGTCCACGGCGCCAGGAAACAGTACCACTGGAGGTTGATCAGGGCGTACCGGACCATTCCCTTTCGATAATAGTAATAGGATCTCGAGGGAATGGTAAAGAAGTCGACGAACACAATGGCGACCCAGAGCGAGATGGCGATGGCGGGATGGCTCCCGCGGCCGAGGAAGAAAAAGACCGCCGCGCCCCAGACGACAGGGGAGAGAAAACCGGTCATGAACGTGAAAAACCAGAGCATCCTCGGTCTGCCTTCCTTTGCCCCATTGATAGCGCAGTTGGGGATCAAAATCACTCCCATTCTCTTTTCGTCTCCCCAAGAGGCAACCGCCGTATTGGTCATTTCCCAAAAGTGCGGTAGAACCACCCAGGCGAGGTGCTGTGTATGGAACTCTTTGCTCTGCTGGCCAAAGGCGGCCTGCTCATCTATCCCATCCTGGCCGCGTCCCTCATAGGGAGCGTCCTCATCATCGAGCGTTTCTTCGCCCTGCGGCGGGAACGCATCAGCCCCAGGGGGCTGCGCAAGCGGGTCCTTGCGCTGCTGGGCAAGGACAAACAGGAGGAGGCGGTCAAGGTGCTCAAGGGCTACGACACCCCCCTGAGCGCGCTCCTCCTGGTCGCCGTGGAAAACCCACACCTGGATCGCCGGACCCTGGTGGAGCGGCTGGAGGAGCGTGGCAGCCGCGAGTCCCACCGCATGGGACGCGGGATCGAGTTTGTGGGTGTCCTCGCCGCCGTGGCTCCCCTTCTGGGACTCCTCGGCACCGTGACGGGCATGATCTCCGTGTTCCGTGACGTGACCGCCGAGGCGACGGCACGGGGGGTCAACCCCGCAAACCTGGCGTCGGGGATCTGGGAAGCCCTCATCACCACCGCCCTGGGGCTGTCCGTGGCCATCCCGCTGTACATCCTCTACCGGTATCTCGCTCTTCGGGTCGACAATCTCGTGGTCGAACTCGAGGAAGAGGTGCTCACCGCCGTGCAGGAGCTGCACCCCGAGGAGCGGCAATGAGGTTCCGCCGCGACCGCAGGCGCAGCTGGACCAGCGCCGTCATTGACCTCACCCCCCTCATCGACGTGGTCTTCCTGCTCCTGCTCTTCTTTCTTTTGACCGCGGCCCCGGCCCCGGATCCCACCATGGCGGTCCAGCTCCCCAAGGCCACCAAGGGTGCCCTCTCCAAGCTGCCCGACGAGGTGGAACTGACCATGCAGAGTGACGGCCGCATCCTCTTTCGGGGGAACGAATACACCTTCCCTCGACTCAGGGACGAACTCAAGAAGGTCGCCGCCGCCAAGCCCGCCACCCGCGTGGTCCTCCGCGGTGACCGCAAGGCCCACTATGAGAACTTCATCCGCCTCCTCGAGGTGGTCAACGACGCCAACCTCTCCCTGAGCGTGGCGGTGGAGAACCGGGAACCTAAAAAGTGAGGGTGGGGAAGAGGGCCGACTCTTCCATGTTGTAGAGCCGGCGGATGGCGTAGGAGATGGTCTCGGGCAGGTAGTACCCGATGAGCTTCACCGGGAGGATGCTGATGTGGATCTTGGGGGAGAACGCCACGGACAGCAGATATTCGATAATGAATTCGCAGTTCTTAGCGATACGTCCCGTGTACTGCCGCTGCTTGCGCTGGCCGAGGGTACGCCGCTCGTGGATGGAGCGCCCGATCTCCGACTCCACCAGCTCCTCATAGCTCGTGAGGATGATCTCCAGCCGGACCGTGTCGAGCCCCGACTCCACATAGGTGGGAAAGCCCTCTATGAGATCCTCCAGTGAGATACCGCGGGAGACCGGGAAGGGGGGCGTCATCTTGGCGAAGATGCGGTCGATGGTCTCCTCCTTGGGGGGGAGCTTCAGGTCGACCTGGATGTTGGTGGCGTTGTAGGTGCCCCGGTGCTCCTCACGCTCTACGATGGTGATATCGGGGTGGCTGGCCAGGAGCTTCTCCGCCCGGGCCAGCGTCTCGGCGTCCCCGACGACCTTGATCCCGATGACGTCGTGAAGGGCCATGTCATTGTGATCGAAAAGGATTTCCCCTTTGGTGATCTGTTCCGCCAGCTGCCGCTCGGCCGCCTCGAATTCCGTAACCATCTGCTCGTGGGAGGTGAGCAACATGTCCAGGGGGATACCCAGCAGAGTGGCGCGTTTGGAGGCCAGGGACTCGGCCTTCTGGCGGATGTGGGAGAGGATCCGGTCGGCGAGACGCCTCGAGACCTTCTCGGCAACCCTGCGGGCGCGCTTGATGCGGAACATCCCGATGAGGTTGTCACGGCAGTCGTAGTAGAGCAGCCCGTTGAAGGGCGCCCGGGGGAAGTACTCCTCGGGGCGGGCCTTGAAGGCGCGCACCAGCATCTCCGTTCGCTCGTCGTAGTGGGGGATGGAGCGGATGACCGCTTCCTTCACCTGATGCTTGTAGTTGGTGTACTTGGCGTCGATCTCGCAGTTGTGGAGCTCGGAGAGGAAGGAGGTGATGAACTTCTTGGTCGGGTAAGTGGAGATGAACCCCTCATAGGAGAAGATCTCCGTAAGGTGCCAGGCATCATCGGGCTCCATCTGATCCTGGAGCCAACGAACGGCGATCTGATACAAGTCGTCTCTGTGGGTGAAGCCGCCTAGGTACATCGAAGCCACGCTCCCTTTTCCCCCGACTATA
>QKIM01000206.1 GCA_003249585.1 Deltaproteobacteria bacterium | reverse complement strand
AAGACCCTCGACCTGCCGGCCGACCTCACCGGGGAGGAGCGGGAGGGGCTGGTCGGCCGTTTCACCAATGAAGCCCAGATCATGTGGCGGCTCTACGAGAACCGGGTCGCCTACGTCCCCCACATCTACCACATGCCCAAAAAGCCACTGGGCATCATCATGGAGCTCCTCGAGGGCGAAGATCTGGAAGTATTTCTGCGCAAACTCCCCGCGGGTCCCCGGACCCCCGAGGCGGTCCTTGCCGTCCTGCAGCTTCTGCGCAAGGTGGCCGAGACCCTCGGCCAGGCACACCGGCTCGGGATCGTGCACCGTGATCTCAAACCGGCGAACATCATCCTCCAGCCCGGAACGGGCGCCGAGACCTTCATCCCCGTGGTCCTGGACTTCGGCATCGCCAAGAACCCGGATCGCCAGCTCACCACCTCCCAGTCCCTCATGGGCACCCCCGCCTACATGTCCCCCGAGCAGCTCACGGGAAACACCGCCGTGGTGGACGGTCGGAGCGACATCTTCTCGCTGGGCCTGATCCTGTACCGGGTCTTCACCGGCAAGGACATCTACGCCGACCTCATGAGCCCCGACGCGCCGTTCTTCGAGCGCATCATGTCACAGGTCCATCAACTGGAGGCGTCCACGGACCCCGAGAGCCCTCTGGCCATACGGATCGCCACCCTGCCGTCCCCCTACGCGGAGCTCGTGGCGAAGAGCACGGCCTTTGACGCCGCGGATCGTTTCCCAGACATGGAGGCCTTCGCCCGCGCCCTGGAAGAGTGTCTCGCGGCCGGTCCGCCACCCACCTCGGTCGACGCCCCCCCCACGTCGGTCGATGTACCGCCACCACCACCGCGACCGGCAAAGGAGGTGAAGCAGCAGGCCCCTGAGTCCAAAAGCAGGGCCTTCTGGCTCGGTGCCGCGAGCGCGGCCGTCGCGGCCATCGCCATCATCATCGTCGTGGCGACGGGGGCCTTTTCCGGCTCCTCCGCAAAAAAACAGACCACCGCCCCAGAGTCCGACGCGAAGCCCGGCCCGGGGATGACCGCGCCGACCGCGAAGACGGCAGCCACAAAGACAGCCGGCGGCTGCTCCGACACGGATCCCGTCCCCAGAGCCGCCTGTCTGCTGGCCCCTGCCAAGACCCCCGAAAAGGACCCTGGCCTCGCCGGCGCCATCCTGGAGCTGCTGACCAGCGCCTGCGCGCTCACGGCGACGCTGCCCGACGAGACCTGCGCCCGGCTGGCCTTTGGACTCCTCACGGGGATGGAAAAGTCCGGCACCACAGTGAGCGCCGTCGGCATCCCCCGCCTGAAGCAGATTGAGGCCAACATCCCCCGATACTGGATCGGCCTCATGGCGGCGCTGAGATACTGCTCGGCGATCTCTCCCAGGACCCTGAGGCTCTCCCGGAGCGCCTGCCATGATCTGGAGCGGCAGCTGGGCGTCTGGCGCCTCGCGGTCTATGACAGCCTGCACGATACATGGCAGACAGCGTGCATGGAGAAGGACTTGAAGAAATATACCGATAGCACCGGCGCCCTCATGGGCTGTATCCGCACCGCCATCCTCACCGCCAAACCACACCCCGAGCTGCGCTTCGCCCTGGTCCAGAGCAATTTCGAGCGCTATTGCAGAACCAGTGACAAGCTAAAGCGGGCCGAAAAAAGCGCCTGCGCCATGGAAAAGAAGATCCCCGCCCGGCTCCGAGGCCAGCTGCCCCGCAGCAGCTTTCAGAAGATTGCCCTGGGCAAGGCGCACTAGAATGGCACGAAAATGCGCCGTTGCGCAGGACCAGCGAAGCTGCTAAAAAAGGAATATGAAGCGTTTTCAGGCGACGATCGCCCTCTTCGTCATTCTGCAGCTGGTCCCCGGAGCTCTTGAGCTGGTCGGCGGCATCGTTCACTACGTGCGATTTCACCACGTGGTCGTCAGCGCCGCCGAAGGACACCACCACCACCACAATCACCAGTCCGAAGGGTTCTCCCACCACCACTGTTCCGGCAGCTGTTCCTGCGCTCCGTCCCTCCTCCTCATGACCCACAGCAACAGCGATGGTCCTCACCGAGGCCCGGCGCTCTCCCTCCAGACCCCCTACCCGCACCAGCGTCTGCTGAGCGGATATGCTTCACTCCTCTTCAGGCCGCCCCGCTCCCTCGCCTGACTCTCCATCACCACAGTCAGAACCCGACCGCCCGATCAGGCGGTCTGAAAGAAATCCGTCAGGAGCGGGATCATGTCTCACCACCGAACCCTCATCACCATCACTCTCCTCCTTCTCCCCGTCCTCTCGTGCAGCCACCACGGGCACCATCACGAGGGGGAAGGCTCCCCATCCCCGTCACCGGGGCAGATCTCCCTGTCCCACACAGAAAAAGACGGTCTGAACCTCACCGTCGTCACGGTCCGCCGGGCGATCCTGGACAAGTATCTCACGGTCCATGGCACCTTCACCTCCGCGCCCGGGGGTATGGCCACGATCCGTGCCCCCTTCAAGGGAACCCTCATGGCGCTTCGCAAGGGTTCCCGGGGAAGCCACCTGGGCGCAGGCGAGACCCTGGGAGCCATCGCCCCCTTTATCGGCGGCACGACTCTTGAGACACTCTCGGGTGCCTCCAACGTCGCATATTCCCAGTGGCGACGGGAGAAACAACGCCTGAAAAGACTGGAAAACCTGGTCGCCAAGGGGGTCGAGAGCCGTGCCCGGCTGAGCGAGGCGAGGGCCGATGAGGCCGTGGCACGGGCCAGGATCAACACGTCATGGGTC
>QKIM01000332.1 GCA_003249585.1 Deltaproteobacteria bacterium | reverse complement strand
GAAGGTTTCGCGGATCTCCCGCTCCTTGACCTCATACTCGTCAGAGAGGAAGGTCCAGCGCGCCATGAGCTCCTCTATCTTCTCCTGATTCTCACGAAACTCCCGCAACGCATCCACAAAGGCCACAGTCCCGTATCCCGCCGGATCCACCATCTGTTTCTCCAGCTCCCCATTTCGACCTTCCAGTCCCTCGATCCTCGCCTCGATGGTCGCGATCTTCTTTTGCAGCGGGCCCAGGGACCGCCGCAGGATCTCCCGCTCCCGGGCCTCCCGTTTGCGCCGGTCGGCCTTGGACTCCGCGCGGTCCTTCGTCACGTCGGGCTCCACGGCAGCGCTCCCCTGGGCCGTAACCTCCCTGGGGGCCTGAGCCGCGGCGAGATCGGCGGGGACGAAGGTGCGGCTCTCCGAGCGGGCGGCAAGGAACTCCATGTATTCCGTCAGATTCCCGGGAAACTCCGTGATCGTCCCGTCACCGACCTCCCAGATCACCGTGGCGAGACGATCGATGAAGCTGCGGTTGTGGGACACGAAGAAGAGGGTGCCCTCATACTGTTCGAGGGCCTCCGCCAGGCTCTCCGCGGCCTCCAGGTCCAGGTGGTTCGTCGGCTCGTCCATGAGCAGGAGGTTGCCGGGCTTGACCAGCAGCTTGGCCAGCGCCACACGGGCCTTCTCCCCTCCTGAGAGCACCCCGATGACCTTGGCCGCGTCGTCTCCGCGGAAGAGGAAGGCGCCGAGGATCGACCGGATCTGGGTCTCCCCCAGGGACGGTGCCACCACTCGCATCTCCTCCACCACCGTGTTCTCGAGAGTGAGCGCTTCGGTCTGGTGCTGGGCGTAGTAGACCCAGTCGACGTTGGCGCCGAAGGTGATGCTTCCCCTGTCCATGGGCAGCTCGCCGGCCATGAGCCTCAGCAGGGTCGTCTTCCCGGAGCCGTTGACGCCCACCACGCCGACCCGCTCTCCGCGCCGCACGACCCGGGAGATGCCCGAGTACAGATGGTTGTCGCCAAAGGACTTGCCCATGTCCTCGAAGATCACCACCCGGTCACCGGCGCGGGTCACCTTGGGGAAGGAGAAGGTGAACTTCTGCTCGGACTCCACCTCCTCCACGGACTCCAGTTTGCGGATGAGCTTTGCCTTGCTTTTGGCCTGCCGTGCCTTGGTAGCCTGCGCCTTGAACCGCTCGACGAACCGTTCCAGCTGCCGCCGGTCACGCTCGACATTCTTCCGGCGGTTCTCCAGGACCCGCTCCTCTTCGGCCCGAAGCAGTCTGGACTGCGAGTAGTTGCCGCGGTACTGCTTGAACCCGTCGGGTTCCAGGGAGAAGATCCGCCGTGTGTGCCGATCCAGGAAGTCCCGATCGTGGGAAATGAGCAGGTAGGATCCGCGCCAACCCTGGAGGTAGCTGTCCAGCCAGGCCAGGGAGGGAAGGTCCAGGTGGTTCGTGGGCTCGTCCAGAAGCAGCAGATCAGGTCGGGAGAAGAGCAGCGCGGCCAGCTGGACGCGCATCTTCCACCCCCCGGAGAATTCGGACACGGGGCGCGTGAGGTCGGACTGCTTGAACCCCAGCCCGCTGAGGATCATGGCCGCCTCGTGGGGGGAAAATTCCGCTTCATTGGCCAGCGCCTGCTCGTACAGCTCGGGGAGTCGATGGGCCAGCTCCTCCTGCTCCTCGGGGGTCGTCGCCGACGCCAGCAGCTCTTCCACTTCACGGATCTCCGCGTCGAAGTCGCGGGTGGCCCCGGCGGCCCTGGTTACGTGATCGATCACCGAGTCCTCGGTCTGGAGGTCCAGCTCCTGGGGCAGGTATCCGATACGGCAGGTCCGGTTGATGGCGACCTCTCCCTGCTCGGGTTTCAACTCACCCATGATCAGTTTCAGGAGCGTCGTCTTGCCACGGCCGTTGGCTCCCACGAGCCCGATCCGCTCCTTGGTGGAGATCTGCAGGGAGAGGGAACTGAAAATGGGGCGGGCACCGAAGTAAAAGGACACGTTGGAGAAGGAAACGAGCGACATGGTGGAAGCCTCTTAGCAGATCACCGGCCGTATCTCAAGCTGAGCTTTTTTTGTGCAGAAAACTCCCCTTGCGTGCGGACCTTTCACCAGAAGATTCCCGATATGTAATATGGATCACATTTTTTCGCAAATGAGCCCAAAAAACCTTGATAGACCTTGTTACGCGTGGGATAGTGTATCGTTTTTTGAACACTTCATCCGCCCTATGGAGTCCACTATGAAATCTGGTTTGTTCATTATCCTCTTGTCCCTCCTTTTCACCCTCCCCCTCTCAGCCTGCTCCGACCAGGAGCAAAAGGTCCACAGTCAGTTCCAGAACATTATTAACGGAACGCCCGACACCTCGACGGCCCACCAGGCTGTCGTGTATCTGTCTATGAACGGCGGCGCCTGCTCGGGAACCCTCATCGCCGACGGCTGGGTCCTCACGGCGGGGCACTGCTGCGAAGGGGCCTCCTCCATCGAGGTCTACTTCGGAAACTCCACCAGCTCGTTCACGTCGAGCACCATGGCCTCCCATATCTATCTGCATCCCAACTACGTGGGGACCACCCAGGAGGTCTACAACGACATCTGCCTGCTCTCGCTGCAGTCGACCCCCTCCAGCGTCACCCCCATCCCCATCCTGCCGACCTCCCTGGCCATCTCCGCCACCGACGTGTCCAACCAGATCAGCCTGGAATTCGTCGGCTTCGGGCTCGATGAATACGGCGGCTCGGGAGTCAAGGAAACCACTACCTCCCC
>QKIM01000367.1 GCA_003249585.1 Deltaproteobacteria bacterium | reverse complement strand
ACCCCTTCAGGATTATTTTACAAATTATATAATGTAAATCTACAACATTTCAACCTTTTAAACAGAGCCAGACCTCATTGAAGACACTGGATAATCAGGGTGGCGGCGGTGGTGGGGCCGTCGGGATCGGCGCGTAGGGCCTCGCCGAGGTCGCGGGCGCGCTCGGCGACCTCGGCCGTGAGCAGCGCCTCGAGGGCGGCGGGGAGCTTTCGTGCGATCTTCCGGCGGGGGACGTGGCGACCCACCCTCAGGGCCTGTACGCGCAGGGCGTTGTCCTTCTGGTCGTGTCCGAAGGGGACCACGACAGAAGGCACGCCCGCGGTCAGGGCGGCACCCGTAACGCCCACACCCCCGTGGTGGATGACCGCACAGCACCTCGGGAAGAGTGTCTTGTAGTCGGCGTAAGGAACGGAAAGACACCTCTCGGGGAGCTCCTCCAGCGGTCTCTTCGTGATCACCACGACCCGGTGGCCCCGGGCGACAAGTACCCCGAGGGTGGTCTCGAAGAAGGCCCCGGCGAAGGCGAAGGCGTTGGTCCCCAGGGTTACCGCGACGGGCACCGACCCCGCTTCGAGGAAGGCCTCAAGCGCAGGTTCCAGCGCCTCTGTGGTCTTCATGGAGGGGAAGCCGCAGGCGTGGAGCGTACCACGCCGCGAGGAGGTGGAGAGGGGCGCGAACCGAGGCGACCACATCCCCAAAAGGAGATCCGGGAAGACCATGGTGCGCGACAGGATCCCTTTGGACCACGGCACCCCGAGCTTCTCGCACAGCGGCCGCACGAGCCTGTCGAACTGCGCCTGGCCCAAGGGTACGGCCAGGGTCATGAGCAGCCGCCCAAGCGGTGGATAGACCGCGAACAGATCCCTGGTGAGCAGGGAGATAGGGGCGAGATGCACGACTGCGCGGGGGACCCCGGCGTCCTCGGCGGCCCAGTGGGCGCCGAAGCAAAAGGCGTGGGCGACCACGACCCCCGGTTTCCACTTCTCGATGGCCGCCCTCGTTGCGGGGTAGAGCTTCTCGGAGAAGGGGATGAAGATGTCCCGGGTGGTGTGGGTCCCCGCCTGGGGAGAGAGCAGATATTTGGGATCGCTGGCGACCAGGGCCATGAGGTCCCAGGATTCCCCCACGGGGACGGCCTCGAAGCCGTGTCGCTCCAACACGGGGAGATCGTAGGGGTTGGCCAGGAAGATCGGGGTCACGTCGAGGTCTCGCAGGGCCAGCGCCAGGGCGATGAAGGGGTTGATGTCACCGGGAGATCCGAGGGTCGAGAGCAGCACGCTGGGCATCATTGGTCCTTTCCTGGGGCATGGAGGGGGCGGTGCATATACGGACGAACCGCCCCTTTCTCACCCTGAAATCCTTCCTGGACGACGGTTTTTTGGGCGCGGTCAGTTGCTCAGGTAGGCGCACTTGGTGGCGCCCTGGTGGACGTCCACGTATGTGTAGGTCGGGGTGATGGCCTCCATGAGCTGCCACATGGTGCGGGTCCCGCAGTTAAAGTCGTAATGGTAGCCGTCGATCCAGCCCCCGACGTCGTCGGCCCGGAAGCAGCCGTCGTGGGTGAAGCCCCCGAGGCCGTCCCCTTCGCCCGAAGAGGGGATCCACACGCCGTCCCAGTCGGGGCTGTAGAGCACCGTGCCCGCAGAGATGAGGCTGTTGTCCACGGCCCAGGAGCGGAAGGGCTCGATGGCGTTGGAGGTGCTCCCCATGCCCCAGGGATACAGCGTGGAGTTGAGGGTGTGGTAGCACACGGTGCCCCCCGTGGGGCAGGGGCGCCCGCAGCTGCAGGTGCCTGCGTAGTGGACCACGGTGCCGTCGTCGAGCTTGCCGCTCCCCTGGATGCACACGTCGTCTGAGAAGTCGGCGGGCACGTAGGCCAGGGGGTTGCAGGAGGTGTCGTAGAGGGTCGTGTCGTCGGCCCCGGAGTAGTCGCTCTCCCGCGCAAGATAGTAATAGGTGTTGTACATCTCGTGCCAGAAGGTGCCGGTGCCCGCGTTGACCGGCGTGATATGGAGGACGTCCGAGGCGATGACGGTGCCGCCGGCGTCGAACCCGTAGAGGGTCATCTCCCGCACCGTGTCGACCCCGGAGAAGGTATAGGTGAGGCTCGTGGAGGTGGCCGGATCCCAGGGATCGGCCAGGGGCCAGTCGTTCTCGGCCACGATCTGCACCTGCGCCACACCCGTGGCGGTGATGACGAAGGTCACGGGATTTTGGACCGTGTCTCCCTCGCTCGGGGAGACGAAGGCGACCGTGGGCGTGACGTTGTTGGTCGTGTTGGTGTTGTTGGTGGTGTTCGTGTTGTTGAGATTGTTCGTGTTGTTGGTGGTGTTCGTGTTGTTGACGTTGTTCAGATTGTTCGTGGTCGTATTGTTCGTGGTGCTGGTGTTGTTCACATTGTTGAGGTTGTTCACCGTCGTGTTGTTGACGTTGTTCACCGTCGTGTTGTTGCCATTATTGATGTTGCTGGTGTCGTCTCCCCCGGTGGGGGCGCAGGCGAGGTGAAGGACCACAAACAGGGAGAAAAGAAGAATTGATCGACGGGACATGGGCACCTCCAGGCAATACAACAGTGTACCCAAGCCACCTGGGAACGTCAACGGCAGAACCCAACACAGCCAGGGTGATCGCAAGAAAAAGCGATTGACATTGTTGGGTGATCATGATCGAAAGCAGGGAGGACTGGTTATGCCGACGGGAGGTCGACCATGGCACCCAAGAAAAAGAAGCTGGATATCGGGAATTACGAGGAGTTGGCGACA
>QKIM01000191.1 GCA_003249585.1 Deltaproteobacteria bacterium | reverse complement strand
TATCGGCGATGGTGAGGCTGACCCCGTCGAGGCAGATGGAACCCTTTTTTACCATGGTGGGGAGGAGCTCGGCGGGGATCGTCACGGAGAGGTTGACCTGGGCTCCCTGGCGCTGGACCCGGGTCACCCGCGCGGTGCCGTCCACGTGGCCGGACACCAGGTGGCCGTCAAGCCTGCCGCCGAAGGCGAGGGCCCGCTCCAGGTTGACCCGCGTGCCCTGACGCCACTCGGAGACGGTGGTCTTGTCCACGGTCTCGGCGACGGCGTCGACCGTGAAGGTCTGTTGACCCGTGTCGAGGGCCGTGACCGTGAGGCACATGCCACTGACGGAGATGGAGTCTCCCAGACGGATTTCCGCCAGGGGCAGGGATGTCGTAATGGTCAGGCGCAGCGAGCCGCGATCTCTCGAAACGGCGCTCACGGTGCCCACGTCTTCGATGATGCCGGTGAACATCAGGGCCACTCCTCGGGGTATTCCACTGTACCTGTGACCAGCACGTCCTGTCCAACCATTTCGACCGACATCCCGGCGATGGTGGGACCGCGGTCGAGAGACCCTGTCCGTCTACTCCCCATGAGCAGCGGGGCCTGACTGTCCAGGAGCAGTTTGGGCGCAAGGAAGAGGGCGATCTGGTCCACGAGGCCCGCCTCGAGGAAGGCCGTCGCCAGGGTGGGGCCGCCCTCGAGCAGAATGGAGCGGATGCCTCTGGCAAAGAGCCGGTCCAGGACGAAGGCGGGGGCAATGGGGGCGCCAGGGGGCGTGGGCCCCTCGATGAGCTCGAGGCCACGGTCGCGCAGCGTGGCGCGAAGCTCAGGGTCAAGGCCTGTCGCGGTGAAGAGGATGGTCCCACGGGCCAGGGTGGTGGTGAGCTGCAGATCGAGGAGCCACTCGCCTGGGGATGAGACCACGAGGACGCGCAGCGGATCTCGTCCATCTTCCGCGAGGCGGCAGGTCAGGGAGGGGTCATCCAGTCGAGCGGTGCCTGCCCCGATCATGATGGCGTCGAGCGTATTGCGCATCTGGTGAACCCGTTCGAGCGCCTTGGAGCCGGTGATATATTTGCTCTTGCCGCTGCGCTCGGCGGGGTGCCCGTCGAGAGTGCCGGCCAGCTTGAGCAGCACCAGCGGTCTCCCCTTGAGGACACCGGTGAAGAAGGGGGCGTTGAGCTCCCGAGCCTCCCTGGCGAGCACTCCGGAGGAGACCAGGACTCCCCGTTCAGAGAGCCAGGCTGCACCGCCGGCGGCGGGCTCGAAGGGATCGGCCACCGCATACACGAGGCGGGATATCCCCGCAGCCAGGACGGCGTGGGTGCATGGTCCCGTACGCCCATGATGGTTGCAGGGCTCGAGGGTGACGTACATCGTCGCCCCCCTGGCCATGGCGCCGGCTTCGGCCAATGCTTCGATCTCGGCGTGGGGGAGTCCGGCTCCGTGGTGATAACCACGTCCTACGATGATGCCGTCACGGACGATGACAGCGCCCACGGCAGGATTGGGTGCGGTCCTTCCGAGCCCGCATCGGGCAAGGTCAAGGGCCACCCGCATGAATTCATGGTCTGTGGAGTGCATGGTCAGCAGTGGGGTTCGAGCTTGTCCACCCGCCGCTGGTGGCGGCCCCCTTCGAAAGAGGACGCGAGAAAGGCGCGGAGGATGGATTTGGCCAGCTCCGGGCCCGTGACCCTGCCACCGAGGCAGAGGACGTTGGCATCGTTGTGCCTTCTGGACATGGAGGCGGAGTATTCTTCAGAACACAGGGCCGCCCGGATGCCAGGCACCTTGTTGGCCGCGATGGAGATCCCGATCCCGGTGCCGCAGATGAGGACTCCGAGGGACTCGTTCTCCTCAAGAACCCGTGCACAGAGTGCCTGGGCGATGTCGGGATAGTCCGCCGCCTCGCCAGAATGAACACCCATGTCGGTGAAGCCGATCCGGGCAGCGTCGAGTTCCTCGACGAGGGCTGCCTTCAGTTCGATGCCTCCGTGATCGCTGCCGATGAAGACGCGTCTCATGGGCTAGAGGTTCGGCTTGACGAGTTTCTCGATGTTGCCGCCTCTAAAGGAGCCACAGGCCGGACAGGCGATATGGCGGGGGATGCGCTCCTGGCAGGAGGGGCAGGTGATGAGGTTGGGGGCGGTGATCTTGTCGTGCTGGGCACGCCGTTTGTCTCTGCGCATCTTCGACTGTCTTTGCTTCGGAACTGCCATGATACTCTCCTCGATTCTCGCCACACCGGCCACGGCCGGCGGGACATCAATCAGTAATCTTTATGTTCTTCAACGCCTCCCAGCGAGGATCCTCGCTGGGGTCGTCGGCGGTTTCACCCTTCGGGTACCGGATCCCCTCGCACGAGACCTCGCACAGGGGGACCATGGGGATGGACAGGATGACCTGATCCCAGATATGGGGCTCGAGGTCGATGGTGTCACCTCGGAAGAAGGCCGTCTCCAGATCGTCGGAGGAGAGCTCCTTCTCCGGATCGAAGTGCTCCGGTTCCTTGATGAAGAGGAACTGGAAATGTTCCGGAACGGGAATCTTCGCCGGCTTGAGACAGCGGTTGCAGGCCACGGTGAAGAATCCATCCATGGTCCCGGCCACTTCGATGGCTCCGGCGATCTTCTCCAGGGTGACGGTGCCCTTGATCCGATGGAAGGCTCGAGGAAAAGCGAGATCTCCGAGATGCTCCTCCACTTCCTGATCCGTGAAGGAAAACTCAATCTCACGCGGTCCTGCCGCAAGCTCGCCGAGGTGCACTACCAAGGGTTT
>QKIM01000388.1 GCA_003249585.1 Deltaproteobacteria bacterium | reverse complement strand
GGAGATCCGCGTGGTCCTGTAGGAGACCGGGCCGGTCGTCGCATGAGGGGCGGTGAAGTCGTTTCTGTTTTTTTAGGGAATGGAGGGGAGGAGAGGGCAGCGGAGAGTTTAGAAGTACCAGCGCAAACCGAGGGCGCCGGCGATTCCGAAGCCGGTGCGGCCCAGGAGCGAGAACCCGGGAGCCACTTCGAGGAAGACCTCGAGGGGGAGCTTCTTGAAGGGGAGGGAGAGCCCGATGGGGATGCGCAGACCGAGCCCCCAGGCGTCTTTGTCGTCGTTGCCGCTGCCCTCGTTGTTGTCAAACCAGTACCACAGGTACGCGCCGAGACCGACGTAGAAATCAAGCCGGAAGTCAGACTTCTGGAGGAGATTGAAGTGGAAGAGGTAGTCCACGGCGATGTTCATGAAGTTGCCGTCGGTGAACCCGAGGCCCAGGGTGGCCTGGATGGCGTTCTTTGGGTTCAGGTAGTATTTTCCCGTGAGGCCGCTGGGGGATCCGAGCTCGAGACCGATGCCGAAGTTCTTGCCATTCCCCACGTCCTGGGCCTGGGCGGGCGTGGCAAAAGCGGCGGCGATGAGGAGCATTGTGGTCATGATTGTGGCAGAAAAGAATTTGGTTTTCATGGCATTGCCTTTCTTGTTGAAAAAAATAAAATAGGATTGTTGACTCCTGATTGTTCTTATAACAACGGGAGAAAGGGATGGCAAGTAAAAAAGGAACTGAAATTCTGTTTTCGCTCTCCTGGGGAGGTGCTTCATGGCCTCGTCGATGATGTGAGGTGCGGGTCAGGAGCGGGGGAAACGCATGGAGACGACGCCATCAGAGGGGGCGACGGCGCCCTTGTGCCGGAGGCATTGGAGCCACGCGGCTCTCAGGGCTTTGAGTTTTGCATCGATATCAGCTAGCAGGGTCTTCACGTATTCTTTCTCGGTCTCCATGTCGGGGCCCTTGCCGTTCCGACCGGCCGTGCCCTTTCGGGGACGCAGCGTGCGCGCGTAGGCGCCCAGGTCGGACTTCATGCGGCTGAGCATGGTCTGGCTGTACCTGATGTAGTCCTTTCGTTCCGTCAGGAGCTGGCGCCGGAAGGCGGCCTTCCCCACCTTCGGCCCGCGGAACTTGGAGAGATACCGGTTGAGACGCACCAGGGACTCGATGACGAGACGGATCTGGTTGCGCAGCTCCATGGTCTGCTCTACCTCGGCGACGTAGGTCGAGGCGTTGGGACGCTGTTTGAGGAGCCCCTTCTCCCAGGAGAAGTTCTTGACCGTGGCCCGCCTGCGGAAGTCTGCCAGATCGCGGCGCGTCCCGAGGATGGCTGAAACAAGGCCCCTGGTGCCCTTCTTCGTGGGGGTCACTGTGAAGGAGTGGGTGGCGTTCCCGCAGGAGAGGAGCAGGGTCAGCGCTCCCTTGTAGGGCCGCGTCAGACGCACCTCAAGCGTGTCATGGAAGGGGAAGGCCCTGGGCTCCCTCTTGAGCTTGACCCGCTTTGGCGGAACCCCCTGCACGGTGACGCTGCAGGTCTCGGCGAGCCCCTTTGAGGTAGCGAAGATCAGGCGGTGAAACACTCCTCCCGAGGGGACTTTTCCCGGCGCCCTGGAGGACAGGATGTCCTGCCCGCGACGACTCTGGATCCGATAGTTGGCGAGGATGTCGTCGTAGCGCATGAGCGACAGGTACCGCTCCTTCTCCAGGATCACCTTCGGGGAGATGGTGGCGAAGGGGCTCTCGAGCTGCAGGGATTTTTGGAAGGTCGCGTCCCCGAAGAGGGCCCGGTGTCTGATGGCGTGGATGGCTCTGGCGATGGTCTGTCGGGCTTTGGGCACGATGGTGAAGCGGTGGATCGTGTTCTCCACGGTATCGCGGAGGATGACGGTGAGGGTCGCGAAGGGGCGGGGCACGGTGGTGGTGAGCGTGAACTGGGGCATGCCGCGCAGTTTGTAGCTCACCGTGTCCCAGGCAACGTAATGGCGCTGGGCGGTCACCTTGACCGGTGTGTCGTCCAGGCGCACCGCGAGGGTCCATCGGTTGGGGTACTCCTGGGAGGCTCGCTTCATGGCGACGAAGAGCTTCAGTCTCCCTCCGAGCGGGATGGCGCGGTGGTTGAAGGGCCTCCCCGTGGTGCGCTGATTCTTCCTGGCCTCCTCGAGGAGGGTGTGCACGCCGTCGAAGTGGAGTTTCACAACGCCCGTGGGGTCGAACTTCGTGATGGCCGGTGTCACGGTGTATCCGGGCGCAGAGCTCTGGAAGGCACCGCTGTCGGCGGTCTTCAGGTGAGACGGGCGATAGGCGTCGGACTCGTGGGGCGGCGTGCATGCCGTCAGGAGCCAGAGAATGGGGAGTAGTCGGGTCATGTTCATTGCGTGGTCCTCTCCCTTGGCATACCAAAAAACCGGGGGTCTTGTCAAAGAGGGGAGTGCGGCATCCGCTGAGAACCGGCCTCGAAGGAGCGCGGACATGTAATCAGGGGTCGAGGGGGCATGTCCGGGGCAGCACTACAAAGGTGGAGCGGAGTGAAAACACGGTCACCGGAAGGGTGTGCCCTACGGGGTAGTTTTCTTCACGGGCTTCGCGTCGGGGCGGGTGAGTTTGCCCGCCAGGGAAACCTTCTTCTTGACGGGAAGTTCTCCGTGGACCGCACCCACCACCTTGCGCATCTCCTTGGCGGAGACGGGGATGTACTTGATGGTCTCCCCCGCCTTTTGCATTTTCTTGAGATCCACGACGGTCCCTGTGGGCAGGTTCTCGCCCTTGCCCAGCTTGCCC
>QKIM01000096.1 GCA_003249585.1 Deltaproteobacteria bacterium | reverse complement strand
ATCAGGATGAGGTCGTTGGGCTCCGCCAATTCTTCCGTGTAAAGGTGACCTGGGATGCGAGGCCCTTGCTATTTGATCCCAATGATATTATTCTCCTGAGGGAGAAACGCAAGGCGGCGCTCCTCTGGGAGTCCCATGAAGAACGCGTGCGCCGGATGTATTTCAAATGGAAGAGAGAACTGCTCCTCTTCAGGCGACGTCCGACCCTCGGTCGGCTCCTGTCCCTTGAAGAACTCGAGGCGTCTCTGGATGCCTTGACCAGGGCAGCCTTCTCCCGCTTCCGTCGGGGTAGCGATTGATGGAAGGTTTCGACAACAGAAGACGCTCCACGAGATATGAGGTCCAGATGGAAGTGGCGCTGGAGGTGCCGGCGCTCGAGCTCGTCACGAAAGTGCAGACGCGGGATCTCAGCAAGGGGGGACTGTGTTTCCTCCTCGACCGCAAGCTTGTCCTCGGTGAGGAGCTCAAGCTCGGCCTCTCGCTCATCCTTGGTCCCGAAGCCCAGAGCGAGACGCTGCAGGTCACCGCCACCGTCTGCTGGAGCTCCCAGGAAGATGCCGAAGGTTTCCAGATTGGGGCCGCCTTTGGCGAAATTTCCGAGGATATCCTCGACAATATTGCAACATTTTTGGAGTTTATTCGTGAAGGATTCGAGTACCAGGGAGGGGAGTGAGTACTGCCCGGTGTGTCTGCGTCCCCTCGTGAACGCAGGGTGCACCGTGTGCGGAGATCTCACCATCACCCCCTTCGAGAGCCGGCCCGATCGCATCGCGGGGTGGACCTGCGAGGCCATCATCTACCGTGACAGCCGGGAAGAGTTGTTCCGAGTCAAAAAGGGGGATGTGGTCGGACTGCTCCGCAGAAGTCTTATGGGATCCCACATCGCGCTCAAGGATATGGATCCCTTGAGCGGTGAAGTGTTCCCCGTGGACGAGGGCGTCCACGAGGGTGCCGCCTTCATGGTCTGGACCTGGCCCGAGGCGACGGCGGTGAATACGAGGGGTGTGAAACCCCACCGCGCCTATGAGGCCATCGGCCCGGTCTACGATGCTGTGCTCGAGCGTCTGGAACGTGGCGGGACCGAGCCCCAGCCCTGGGAGATCGTCAACGCCAAGGGACGCTGGGGGCTCCTTGCGGGCTGGGAGCGGGTGGAGATGCCCCAGGAACTCTCCGGTTCGTGTCTGGCTGCTCCTGAACGGTTCCGGGGCGGTGCCCCCACCGATTCGTCCAAGGTGTATGTCCACGCGGCGCTGCTGTATCTCCTTGCATCCGGGCGTCCGCCTCTCGGACTGCTTGCGCCTCCGTCGGGAAACCGCGTCAACCTGGACCCCTTCGACATCGCCGTGGCCCGAGGTCTCTGGCCGCAGGTCGAGGGGAGGACTCGCCGCGATGCGTTCTCGGAGGCTGTGCGACACTCGCTGGGGATCCACTCGCCGGGGAAAAAGCTCCTCCAGATGGCCGGCGCAGCTTTGGGGATCGGGCTTCTGCTGGCCATCGGCTATGGTCTGTCGACGCTCATGGCCTCTCTGTGAGGAGGGGGGGCCAGATTCCCTTCGGCTATTGACTTTGTCGTTTGCTTATTTTAAAGATGAACCCGGTTTTTCTCTCGGTCTGCCGGCAGGTACTCAGGCAGCCGGTGTACATAAGAAGATCGTACCCGAATGGAGAAGGGCGATGTCAGTGAAACAGTTCAATGCAGTGAAGGTCTTTTCCGCCACCATGGCCCAGGAGCGGGAAGCGCTGGGCGACAAGGTTACGACGTGGCTCGAGCGGCATCCCGACTATGACGTGCAGGAGATCGAGACGACGCAGTCTTCAGACGAGGCGTTCCACTGCATTTCCATCCTGATTTTTTACAAGGACCACCTGGCCGAGTAGAATCCAGGACACAAGGGGACCGAATGTTCGGTTCGCGCCTGAAAACCGGCCCCATGCGTCTTGGGCGGCAAAGGCAGGCGCTCCACAAAAGCAATGATCTATATCTTCATCGCGCTCATCGCCGTTCTTTCCTTCGCCTTCGGTATTTTTGTCGCCATCCGACTCATCAGGAAGGAGTATGCGGGGACAGTGAGCACTGGGTCCCAGCCCTCCGTGGCCGGTGAGGCGAAGGTGGTCTCGACGCCCGAAGAGGTGCTGCAGGAGGAACCCACCCGAAAGGTGGAGCTCGTGGATTTCGAGGATCTTCTGGCAGTGGACGGTGACGTCATCGAGGCAGAACCTGCACCCCTGGTCCCCGAGGAACATCTGGTCCGTGCCCATTCCCAGATCAGCATCCTTGAGAGCAAGGTGCGCGATCTCGAGCTCAGGGAACAATCCCAGCAGTTTGTCATCGAAAAATTGAAAAAGCAGGTCGAAGAGAATATTGTGGACGAGAACCCCCAGTCGCTTCCGGAACACCCACAATAAGGTAATTTCCCGACTGGCGAACCCGCATCCCGACGGACACTGCTCTCATGCGCACCGTATCAACCCTGGAAACGGCCGGCGAGCCGAGCTCGAATCTCAAGGCCAAGGCCGCCAAGGCCATCTCCGACGTCATCGAGAGGGGACAGTCCTCCATTGAGGAGCCTACTAGGGGGAAGGGGCTGATCATCGGGCCGGAGATCCTCAGGATGGCCGAGGCACACCTCTCCCAGCCCCAGCTCGCTGTCATGGAGACCTTCCTGAGGTATCAGGAGAAGGTGGCCCTCAGACAGTACCAGACTGTGCGCCCGTGTTCCATCGAGCCCACGGCGGGCATCAAGATCCAGCAGGAGGTACGGGCT
>QKIM01000449.1 GCA_003249585.1 Deltaproteobacteria bacterium | reverse complement strand
CGAGGTCATGACTGCAGGATCCACCGGGATCCCCTGTCCTCGCCAGCTGCTGAAGAGCTGTCCGGGGCCGTGGCTGCGCCGGACCCATCGTCCGGGGAGGCGCCAGGGGCCTGGTTCGGTGTCGTACATCACGCGCTCGGACGAGGGGAAATGGGAGAGCCGACGCAGATCCAGGGGGGGCGCCGGATTTGCAGGGATCATGCGGGGGCTGGCGTCGGGCCTGTCCGCCGGGGAGGAGGGGCGGCCGCACGACAGGAGGAGGGATGCCGGGAGGAGGAAGATCAGGCTGCGCATGGGGTGGTGCGCTCCTTTCCTGGGGAGGGGAAGGCAGAGGGCGCCGGAGCGCATTGTACCTTCGCAAGACGTGGAGATTACTCCTCTTCGGGTTCGGGGAACCAGATAAAGGGGGCCGCCATGTGGCTGTAGGAGATCTCCACCTCCTCGTCGTGGTAGACGTTGTTGTGGAGGGTCATCTCGTTGAATTCCGGGAGATCATCGATGCAGATCCCCACCTCGTGGCCCAACAGGCCACCGTCGTTGAGCACCAGGTTGGGGCTTTCCCCGAAGGGCACCATCTGCTCATCCATGCCTCTGAGCACATGGATGGCCAGGGTGCCATTGTCCCTGAACTCGAACCCCGTGAGGAAGAGGGTGGTTCCGCCCTCGAGGGTGAGCGCGCGGGAGACGGCGGCCTCACCCTCGGCCAGACAGTACTCGGGATCGCCGGGCTCGAGGAGCGCGCAGACCGCGGGGGTCGTACCGCGCACGAGCAGGTTGTCGAGGGTGGACGGTGCGCTGTCGTAGAACATGACGCCCGTGTCCAGGCACCCGTCGACCACGATGCCGTCTCCCGTGAACGTCGTCCCCGCCTCGATGGAGAGGCCCCACCCGTAGTACCCGGGGGAGTCGACGCTCTCGGAGGCCCTGGTGTCGACGACCACGATGTTGCTGGCCGTCAGTTCGCAATTCAGGGCGGCCGCCAGACCACCGTGGGTGTTTCGGGCGAGGTAGGCGTTCTCGATGATGCCCGCGAGGCCGTTCACCAGGACGACGCCAACGCCCAGGTCGCCGTTGTAGGGTTCGGGGGCCGTATCGGTGATGATGATGTCCCTGGCGATGATGTTGATGTCCTCACCGGGCAGATCGCCGTCTTCGCCGACGTTGTACAGCCCGGCGATGGTGTTCTTCGCCATGTAGCACTGGGAGAGGGAGACGATGGTGTTCCAGTGGTTGATGATGCCCATGCCCAGAGAGGACTCCTCCTCGTAGGCCATGGTGTTCGTGATGACGAGGTTCGAGCCCTCGAAGGTGGAGTCGGGGAGGATGCCGATGCCGAACCACATGTTGTTGTCCAGAACGACCTGGTCGGCCTCGACGGAGGCTCCGTCGCGCAGCTCGATGCCCCCGGGCCTGAGCCCCGTGGCGTCCGTGGTGTTGTTCCGGATCACGGCCTCCGAGAGGGTCAGGGCGCTCTTTTGTGAGATGATGAGGATCCCCGCGAAGGGGTTGTCCTCGGCGAGGGTTCGGGTGAGGGTCATCGCCGCGCCGGAGTTGAGCAGGATTCCATGGCCCAGATTGTCGGGCAGGCCCGGCGTGAGGCGGGTCGCTCTGGCGACCATGTCGGTCGCCGTGACCCGGGTGCCGATACTGTAGGCCGCGAGCCCGGCGAAGTGGTTCCCCTCCAGCAAGGCGCGGTTGATGTCGGTGACGGCCGTGTTTCCGGCGAAGAGGCCAACGCCGAAGTAGCCCATGGCGTCGTCGGGGACGGTGCCGGTGACCACGACGTCGGTGAAGGTTCCCTGGGCGGTGGCGTCGCTGGCCAGGAGCCCGTAGCCGTGGGCCCCGTCCACGTAGATGTGGGAGAGGTTCGCGCTACCGCCCAGGTACACGCCGATGCCCCGGCCCGTCGTCCCGGCCATGCTGCCCGAGGGGATCGGCCTCGGGTCCGTGACGACCATGTAGTCGATATCCATGAAGCTGCTTTCTTCATACACGAATGCCCCGTGACCGTTCACCTGATCGGTGTAGATGCGGCGGCCGGTGAGGGTCCCGCCGAAGGCCGCGATGAGCTCCGCGCTCCAGGACTCTCCGGAGGTGCGGGTGTTTCGGCTCATGAGATCCTGGACATCGAGGCTCACGTTCTCGCCCCAGACGGTCAACGCGTTGGTGCCGTTCTCGAACACCACGTTCCGCACGCTCCCCGAGATGACAGCTCCGTCATCGGCGCCGATGCCGATGCCGCGGGCGATGAGGGCGCCGTCGACCTGGACGTCGTCGATGTTGAAGATGAGCGAGTCGCGGATGCTGTTGGTGCCGGCCCAGAACCCCACGGTGCTGCCCGCCACGTGGTGGAAGAGCAGACCGGAGATGTCCAGCATGGTCCCGTCGCCGGTGAAGGCGGTCACCACGCCGTTCCCCGTGGAGGAGACGGTGAGGTTGCGGAGGTCCAGGGCGGCTCTCGCCAGGATCGCGGTGCGCTCGATGGTCATGTCGGTGGCGTCGAGGTCGATCCCGGCCGTGACGTTGTCGATCTTCACGCGCTCCACGCAGGCACCCCAGATGGTGAGGGGTTTCACGACCTCGACGGGGTCGGGATAGATGCCCTCGCCCACCACGATGACGTCACCGTCCCCGGCGGCGGCCATGGCCTCGGGGATGGTGGCGAAGGGCGCCCCCTCGGAGCCGTCGCCGCCGCTGGCGCCCTCGAGGACGTAGATGCGGCCGCCCGTCACCTCGGCGGGGATCTCGGGGAAGGTCCCGGCGGGGC
>QKIM01000251.1 GCA_003249585.1 Deltaproteobacteria bacterium | reverse complement strand
GGGGCCGGGTGTGGTCTTTTTGAAGGCCGAGGCGCAGAAGGACATGATGAAGCGCTCTTCGTCCTGGGAGGCTTCACGGTAGGGCATCCCGTAAAACAGGGAGACCGCGTGGGCCAGCATGGTGATGCCGCCACGGGCCACCATGTCCCCACCGTCCTTGAGGTTGAGGAGGGTGATGAGGGCCTGGCTCATCCGCCCGTAGGTGATGGGACGGACGGCGTGCACGGGCGTCACCGTGACGTCGGCCTCCGTGGGCGTGCTGCAGGAGGCCCACAGGGTGATCAGGAGAAACAGCGTGACTGGTGCGGAGCGAAGTCGGTGCATTCGGTGTCAGTGACGCTTCTTGCCGCGTCCCTGGCGTTTTTTGGTGCGGGGTTTGGCGGCCTCGCCCACTTCGGGGGATGCGGCTCCGCCCACAGGGTTTGTCTGGGCGGGCTTGTTCTGTTTGATGGCGACGAAGAGCCAGATGTACCCGGCGATGGCCAGCGGGATGGAGAGCACCTGGCCCATGGTCAGGAGTTGATCGTTGCGCAGGTCGGTCTGGTACTCCTTGAAGAACTCCACGATGAAGCGGGCCGTGAAGTACAACGAGAGGAAGAGGGCGCCCAGGAGACCCCGGGGGCGCTTCTCCTTGTATTTGCGGTCCACGAGGTAGAGGGTCAGGATGATGAGTCCGCCCATGAGGGCCTCGTAGATCTGGCTCGGGTGGCGCAGCGGGATCACGTCCTTGAGGCGGTCCTCTGCGCAGCGTGGGAAGCGCACGCCCCAGGACTGGTCGGTGACGCGGCCCACGATCTCGGAGTTGAAGAAGTTGCCGACGCGCACCAACGTGGCGCCCAGGGCCGCGGAGAGGGCGAACCGGTCCGACACCTCGGCGAAGCTCATCCTCTTCTTTCTGCCGAACCAGATGAGCGCGATGATGAGCCCGATGGTCGCGCCGTGGCTCGCCAGGCCGCCCCGCCAGAACTGGATGATCTCCGCCGGGTGGGCCGAGTAGTAGCTCCAGTCGTAGAAGAAGACGTGTCCGAAGCGCGCGCCCAGGACCACGGCGATCATGCCGGGGATGATGAAATCGCTGGCGTCCTCTTCCTTCCAGCCGGCACGCATCATCTGCCAGCGGAGGAAATAGAACCCGCCGATGAAGACGCCGACGAAGAGCAGACCGTAATACCGGATGGCCAACGGACCCATCCGGAGGATTTCAGGGCTGATGTCCCAAGTGAAGTTCACTGTGGTGCTCCTTGCGCGAAGGGGGCCTCCCGGGGGGGCTCTGCGGTCTGTGACCGGTCGGGGCCGAAGGAGAGGATCCGGACGGGCGTCTCTGTTGTGCGGGCGATGAAATCCACATAGCGCCGCAGGTTGGCGTCGTCCAGGCCCTGGCTCGACCGCCAGGAGGGAAAAGATTGATAAACGGGCGAGACTCCCTGCAAAAGGAAGGGGTCCGCGGGGTAAACATCGGTGACCGAACCGTCGGGAAGGCGATAGGCCGTGCACACCTTCACCTCGTCGACGGCCTCGAGCACGTCGACCTTGGTGAGGGCCAGGCCCGTGGTCCCCGTAAGGTGAATGGTATGTCGCAGCGCGACAATGTCAAGCCATCCGCACCGTCGCGGCCGCCCTGTCGTTGCACCGAACTCGTGTCCAGCACGGGCCAGCGTCGCGCCGGCCTCTCCTTCGATTTCCGTCGGGAAGGGGCCGTTGCCCACCCGGGTCGTGTAGCCCTTCACCACGCCGAAGGTGTCCTCGATGAGCGAGGGGCCAACACCGGAGCCCGAGAGGATGCCCCCGGTGACCGTGGAGCTGGAGGTGACGTAGGGATAGGTGCCGTGGGTCAGGTCCAGGAGGGCCCCCTGTGCGCCCTCGAGGAGGACGGTGCCGCCGGCCCGGTGGGCCTGGACGATCTCGTGGGTCACGTTGGTGAACCGGGGCACGATGCGGTCGGCGGCCTCCATGAGGCCGGCCATGACCTCCCTGGGGGGGGGGACGGGATCGTCGCTCCCGGCCATGATGGGCGCAAGATCTTGGTGCAGGCGCTCGAGCCGGTGGAGCAGCTCCTCGGGATGGGCGAGCAGCGCCAGGGGCAGACCGAACCGGGAGGCCTTGGTCTCGTAGCAGGGGCCGATCCCCCGGAGCGTCGTGCCGATGGCCTCGGGGCGGGCCTCCCGGACCCGCTCCACGATGCGGTGCCAGGGCAGGATCATCTGTCCGGCGGGGGCGATGCCCAGGCGATCCCAGACGCTGGTGACGCCGGCCGCCTCCAGATCGCGGATCTCCGTCAGGAGCCCGGCGGGGTCGACGACCATGCCGGCCCCCAGGAGGCAGCGGATACGGTCGTGGACGATCCCCGACGGGACGAGGTGCAGGACATACTTGCTGTCACCCACGCGGATGGTGTGGCCCGCGTTGGCGCCTCCCGCCGCACGCACGACCAGCTGGGCCGAGCGGGTGAGGTAGTCGATGATCTTTCCCTTTCCCTCGTCACCCCACTGCAGTCCCAGGGCGATGTTCACGGTCATGTCAGTTGCCTTCCATCTTCTTCAGGGTCTGCATGCATCGGGTGTAGGTGGGAGGGCGCGAGGGGCCGAGGAACCGCGACAGGATCTTGTTCATGCCCTCGAGCACGGTGCGCGAGGCCGAGAGGTCCATGGAGGGGGCGATCTGGGAAGCCAGCGTGTTCAGGGAGCCGAGGAGTTGGGTGGCCGGGTGCTTGAGGGTCTTCTGCTGCTGGATCTTGTCGGGGGTCTTGCTGGCCATGTACCTCCGGTAAT
>QKIM01000010.1 GCA_003249585.1 Deltaproteobacteria bacterium | reverse complement strand
GTCCTGCCCGCTCCACTGCTCGGGGGCCATGTAGGAGGGGGTGCCCACCACGTCTTCACTCTCCACCTGTTCGGCGGCGTCGGTGATGATGCCCCGGGCGAGGCCGAAGTCGACCACGCGCAGGCGCCCGTCGATGGGGAGCAGAATGTTGGCGGGTTTCAGATCCCGATGCAACACCCCGCGGCTGTGGGTCTCGGCGAGCGCCGTGGCGATGCTGTGGCCGATGCGCATGGCCTCCTTGGGCCCCGGCTTGCGCTTCTCCAGGAGCAGCTCCAGGGTGGTGCCGTCTAGGTACTCCATGACGATGAAGGGGTATCCGAGGTACTTCCCGACCTCATAGATGGCGGCGATGTTCGGGTGGCTGAACCGGGCGAGGATCTTCGCCTCGGAGAGGAAGGTGTTCATGGCGTGCGTCATGTTGGGCGAGTCGATTCGCACAATCTTTATGGCCACCTTGCGGCCAAGCTTCTCGTCCTTGGCCATGTACACCTGTCCCATGCCTCCAATCCCCAGTCCGCGGATGATCCTGAACTGGTTGAGCTTGGCGCCGGGAATGAGCAGACTTCTGGTAGTGGATCGTTTTATCGGTGTCATCGGTTTATTGCGACCACTTTCACACAGGAGATATCATTGCGCAAAAAAACGATGCTTCCATCCCGGATCGGGAACGGATGAAAGCCGCCGGGGCCAGCGCTCCCCGCTTCGGGGGGCGGACTTCCGCCTGCCTTGCGGTATAATGACGGTATACACCCCAAGGTGGGGAACCCTGTGCGGCCGCTCGCGGATCCGGTCATTCCGAGGTCCGGTGCGCGCACGGTGGCCGCGGCGCCCCACGGAAAGGAAGAGCGTCATGAAGACGGGAATACTGTTCACCGGTACGGGTCCGCTGCTCATCATCACCTCCTACGACTCCTTCAACCACCCCCTGCTCATCCTCAACCTGGCGGCCAAGGGGATCAACCGCTATATCGCCTACGACCTCCCGGAGGAGCTGGTCAGGGAGAAGTACGGGGCTCATTTCGAGCTGGTGATGCAGGATCTCCACCAGAAGGACGATCTGCGCGTGCTCGACTATGATGGGCACAGGCTCTTCGAGCGGTTCCCCATGAGCATCTTCTCGGAGCAAAAGCCCTTCTACCACGAGCCCACGTAACGTCCGGTCACGTCGCAGGAGGGGCGATTCCCCCTGTGCACAGCGAGATTTCCTTTGCCGCCATGGTGGTGTCTGCTGTACTGTTTCCCCCAGGGGCTGGACCGCCTCCCCGCAGCCCCCCCTTCATCGGACAGCCGGGACTGTTGACCGCTGCTTAGGGAATACAGGCGAACAAGGAGCGTTCATGTCACGATTCGTTTTTCCGCTCGCGTTGCTGGTATTTTTGCTTCCCCAGAGGGTCCAGTCCAGGAGCCCCGCCCCGAGGTCCTGCCCCAAAAAGACCACGACCGGGCTCGTGCGGCTGATGCAGCGGCATTTTCCCGGCTTGTCCTCCCTCGCCGGAAATGGCGGGTGCCGATGGTTCGGACTCACGCAGCAGGTCTCCTTCACCTCCTTCACCATCAAGGGCTCTCACAGGACGACCTTCTATGTACACGATCCCATGGGGCTCAAGGAGGGAGTGGGCGATATCCATCCCGCTTTCAGCGACAGGCAGCGTCGCAAAAAGGAGCGCACGGCGCTGGTCCCCTTCCAGAGTAAGGCCCAGGTACAAACAACAGCCCGCAGGATCGAGGCGCTCCCCTTCATCAAAAAGACCCTGGGCACGAAACAACTCTTCTGCTCGGCCTCCACGGACGCGCCGGGGTCCACAGCCTACTACCACTGCTCCACGAAACTGGTGAAGACCTCCTCCATCCTCATGAAGCTCACGGGCCATCGTCCGGGGGTCATCCTGCAGCAGCAACTGAACCTTCAGGGGAAGCCGGGAGGTCTCGAGGTATACTCCTGGCGGTTCAAGGCGGTGACGCTCCCCTCGGACGCCAGGAGGTGGCGGGCAGCGCGCCAAAACCCCCGCGTGAAGGCATTTCTGAAAAAGCATCCCCACTCCTGGGTTTCCCTGGAGTCCTGGCATCAGGATTACCTGACCCTCTCCCCAAAAAATCCCAAAGCGGCAAAAATGATCATCGTCTTTGCCCGCCGAATCTCCTGGAAAGAGACCAAGACTACGCCCCTGTTGAAAATCTGTGAAGGGCTGCCCCACTACACGTGCATCGGCAAGGCCAATCGTGAAAACAAGGCGTATTACAACAGACAGCGCCGCCGGCTCTTCGGACGCTGACCAAACAATCCAGCCACAGACCACCTTTTCATCAGAACGGGATTTCCGGCCGTGGGTCCGGACGGGCATCTCCGGCCCCTTTGCGATGGCCGTTCGATCCCTGGAGGCGCCTGCGGTAGAATAGCCCACAGGGTCGTCACGATGTTGCTGACCGAGCTCGTGGCACAGCGCCACGCCCGAGGTCGCCGGCGTGACAGACAAAGTGGCGTCGATGCATGGGTTCCATCCAACCTTCCCGGATCTCCTCGAGCGGCTGCGTATCGCGGTTGCGACACGCCACGGGGCGCCCGGACACGAGCTCCACATCGAGACCTGGCTGAGGCTCACCTTTCCTATGCTCACCATCTGGCTGCTCTGGAGCTTCGTCGGCAACGGGTGGCTGGCGCTGGGAGTCTACAACGCCCAGCTCCTCCTGTGGGCCCCACCGCCAGAAGCGCGTCGGGCCCAAATACGTCCATCTCCTTACTGGCTCCTCATCCTCCCCATGGCGCTGGCGGGG
>QKIM01000067.1 GCA_003249585.1 Deltaproteobacteria bacterium | reverse complement strand
GAAACCCACGGGGAACACCTCGTCTGCCTCTCCCGCAACCACACAGGCTTCTCCCGGCTCACCCACGCGCTCACGGCCCTCCATCGGGATACCCCTCCCCTCGAGGATCTCTGCAGCCTCCTCGACGGGGCCACCATCCTCCTCGTCGACGATCCCGGGCTTTTGCGACGGGTCGCCGGCGCCACGGCGCTCCGGGATTACCCGCCGCAGCTCTGGGCAGGGCTGACGGGGCCCGTGCGCGCCATGATCTCCACGGCAACCGAGCTGGGGCTCCCTCTGGTCGCCTTGCCCGAGATCGTGGGCCTCCACCGCGCCGACTACTTCATCCACCGGGTCCTCAGGGCCATCGATCAAAACTCGGATCTCGCACGCCTCCCTCCAAAACAGACCGCGCATGCCGACGCCCTCTTCCCCTCCCCCAGAGCCCTGCGGGACCGCTTCAGCATCTGCCCCGAGGCGCTCGATGCCACCCTCCGCATAGCCCGACAGTGCCAAAACGACATCCCCCGCGGCCTGATCTTCCCCCGCTATGAGACCCCCGTCCCCAGCGCAGATCTGCTGCGCCGCCTGGCCTTGCAGGGCGCCGAGGAGCGCTACGGCGAGCTCTCCGAGACCGTGCTGCAGAGGCTGGATTATGAGCTCGGCATCATCACCGAGAAGGGGTTCGCCGATTACTTCCTCGTCGTCCGCGACATCGTCTCCCGAGCCTCCCGCATCTGCGGGCGAGGCTCCGGCGCCGCCTCCCTGGTCGCCTACTCACTGGGGATCACCAACGTGGATCCCGTGCGGCACAACCTCTACTTTGAACGGTTCCTCAACCGGGAGCGGAAGGATCCTCCGGACATCGACATCGACTTCGCCTGGGACGAGCGTGACGCCATCATCGAGCAGGTCATGGAGGACCACGGCCGTCCCCGGTGCGCCATGGTATGCAACCACATCCACTTCAAACCGCGGTCGGCGCTGCGGGAGGTCGCCAAAGTCCATGGCATCCCCGATGGGGAGATTGCGCAGATCCGTAAACGGCTCTCTGGCCTCGCTCGTGCCGAAGGGGAAAGCCCCTTCTCGCGCCGCTTCTATCCATACAAGAACACTGCGCATCCCCTGGAGGCGCCGTGGCCCGAGATTCTGGCCACCGCCGCCCGCATCACCGGCTTCCCGCGTCACCTGGGAGTCCACCCCGGGGGATTGGTCATCACGCCGGACCCCCTTTACAACCACGTCCCCGTTGAGACCGCGCCCAAGGGCGTCCCCATCATCACCTGGGAGAAAGACGGCGCCGAAGAGGCAGGCTTCGTGAAGATCGATCTACTGGGAAACCGCTCCCTGGCCGTAGTGCGTGACGCCATCGCCAACGTGAAGGCCAACGGCCTGCCCTTCGACCAACGCACCTGGGATCCCCTCTGCGATCCGGCGACCATCGATCTGCTGGCCTCGGGGCGGAGCATGGGGGTCTTCTACGTGGAATCCCCGGCCATGCGGCAGCTGCAGCGCAAGACCCGGCGGGGCGACTTCGAGCACCTGGTGATCCACAGCTCCATCATCCGCCCTGCGGCCAACCGCTTCATAACCAAATATGTAGAGCGCCTGCGGGGAGCGCCCTACGATCCTCTGCACCCCCTGCTCGATCGCCTCCTCTCCGAGACCTACGGCATCATGTGCTACCAGGAAGACGTCTCCAAGGTCGCCATCGCCCTGGCGGGCTTCACCTCCGGAGAGGGAGACGCTTTGCGGAAGGTCCTCTCCAAGAAGAACCGGGAGACGCTGCTGCCCGCGTACCAGGATCGTTTCTTCCGCGGCGCCGCCGCCAAGGGCGTCGCCGGCCCCGTCATCGAGGAGATCTGGCGCATGATCCTCTCCTTTGACGGGTACTCCTTCTGCAAACCCCACTCGGCCTCCTTCGCCATGGTCTCCTTTCAGAGCGCCTACCTCAAAGCCCACTATCCTGCCGAGTTCATGGCCGCCGTCATCAGCAACCGCGGGGGGTTCTACACCGCCCTGGCCTATATCTCCGAGGCACAGCGCCTGGGGCTTACGCCCCTGCCCCCCGACGTAAACCGCAGCGAGCTCGCCTACACCGGGCAGGACCGGACCTTGCGCGTAGGGCTCATGGCCATCGCAAACCTGAGGGCGGCCACCGTCGATCGGCTGCTCTCCCAACGCAGGGATGGCGGCCCCTTCACCTCCCTCGATGACTTTGGGCAACGGGTTGAGCCAACGGCGTCGGATCTCGAGGCGCTGGTGGGTGCCGGCGCCCTCGACGGCATCGCGGGTGGTCGCAGCAGGCCCCAACAGCTCTGGCACGGACTCCTCCAGCGCCCGGAGCAGCCACGCCGCCGCCAGGCGTCCATGGACGACCTTTTCGAGCGCCCAGACCCCGTGATGCCACAGGTCCACGCCCCGACCCGCGAGGAGCGGCAGCGGAGCATGTTCGCGCAACTGGGCTTCCTCTGCGAGGGGCACCCGCTCCAATTTTATGACACATGGATCCGGCGAATCCCGCGCCTGGTCCCTGCCACAGATATCCCTCTCCACGCGGGGGCCGAAGTCCGGGTCGTCGGCTGGCCTGTCACCCGGAAAACCATCCTGACCCGAAGCGGCGATCCCATGCAGTTCGTCTCCTTCGAAGACCGGAGCGCCATCTTCGAGACCGTCCTCTTTCCGGAGATCAACGAGAAGTACGGAGACGCTGTGGGAGAGCTCCACCCCTTCCTCATCACAGGCACCGTTCAGGAGGAGCAGGGGGCCATCTATGTGGTCGTGACGAGGGTGCG
>QKIM01000252.1 GCA_003249585.1 Deltaproteobacteria bacterium | reverse complement strand
CTGCCGGAACGCCCCTGCAGAATTCCGATCTCAGGCGGCACTAACGCCTGGGGCTCCAGCTCATCGAGTAGCTTGTCTCCGTCTCACCGGTTACGGCAAACCCCAATTTCTCGTATAGCGCCTGAGCTCGCGGATTCACCTTGAGGACCTGCAGGGCGACAGGAAGCTGTCGCTCCGAAGCCTCGTTCATGATCTCCATGATCAGGGCAGATCCGACGCCGTCACCCTGGTATTCCGGAAGGACATAGATCCCGGCCAGGTAGAGCGCGTCGGTTCGTTTTTCGACTTCCAGCCAACCCACCTCTGTATCGAGATAGGAGATGATTCTGATCGCTCCTGGATCGTACTCTTTGGCATGAAGGTCTCGTTGGAACGTCTCATCCCAACCCCAGGTGCGCCGCACGTACTCTCCGAGCGCTGCCTTCTTCACTCAAAATACGAACTCTGAATCGTCAAGCGTCGCCGATCTAAGAACCGGTCGCGTTTCCATTTCCGATCCACCGGAGATGAGCATGCAGCATACTTTCGGTGACGCCTCCTAGAATCCGCCTTGCCTCAGGCAATTGCAGATAACGTTCAAGGGTGCCGACGCGGCGCGCACCGCGCGCCGTGTTCCCCGAAGCGAACGAAGTGAGTGCAGGCGGCACTTGTTTGTTATGTGCAGTCGCTGCCCTAAACCATTCCCGTCTACCGTCCGCACCCCACCTCCCCCAACCTCCTTCAACAAGTTGTGGCCGCGCTTTTCCCCGTGAGATCCCGAACCAGGTCAGGCATCCACTCCCCTCTCAGCGCCAAAGGCATCCCAGTCTGTCTTGACTCCAGACATCATGTCTTTGAACCACTCCTCTTCACGGACGTTCTCAAGAAGGGGGTCTTGACTGGAAAAGACCGGATAGTTGATCCATCCGCAGTCGAGACAGTGGTGAAGCCACCTGCGCGCTTCATCTTTCTCGCCGAGCACGGAAAAGGTCGATGTGGCCAACCACTGCGCTTCCGGGTCAAACCAACAGTAGTTCCTCAACTCGTCGGACAGGGCCGCCATGGCGCTTGCCTTGTCACCCTGCAGCGCATGCTTGAGGAAGGCCGCCCAATCCACGAGAAAGGGTACAGCGTTCCTCTCGATGATTCGATCCAACAAGTCGACGGCATCTTCCCGCTTGTCCTGCCACACCAGCGCATAGGCAGCATGAGGATGCAGGAAGATCCCAGAGGTGTCCAAGGCCACAGCTTTGTCAAACGCGGACGTGGCAGCTTCCAGGCGTCCGGCCATCCAGTGGTACATTCCCATGACAAACACCGTCAGGGGAGTCAGTGGATCGATCTCGGATAATCGGTGAACCAGAGCGTCTGCCAGGCTGGGCCTGCCCGCTTGTATGGAGTATGCGGCTACCAGCCACACCAGGGAGTTGAGGTGATTCGGGTCCAGCGCCAAGGCCCGCTCCCAATGCACTGCAGCTCCTGAGGAGTTGCTCCTGAAGCGCTCGATTCTCCCTCTGAGGTAATGGGAGTGGGGAGAGTCGGGGCGAAGCGATGCCATCAGGTTGGCGAACTCTTCAGCGTGTTGGAGCGTCTCCTCATCCTGCTTTACACCGTACTCGTAGCTCAGGAGGTGGACCTCAGCCATTCCCTGGTAGAGAATGTCGCTCTCCCCCAGCACCTCCGCCCCCATCTTCAGGTTGTGCAGCGCCCTCTGAAGGTGCTCCCCTCCACCTGCCATCATGTCGCTTCTGGCTTTCAGATAGCAGTCCAGGACCCGCACGTCTTCAATGGGCCTCTCGGCCAGCTGGCGGTCTTCTTCCGGCCGGAGGGTGAGCTGGAGAGCATCCACGATCGAGCGTGAGACATCCTCCTGCATCACAAACACGTCCTCCAACACTCCGTCGTACTTCTCGGTCCACAGATGCTCGTCGGAGATAGCGTCAATGAGCTGTGCCGTTATCCGCAGATCATTGCCGGCCTTCCTGACGCTGCCTTCGAGGACGTACTGGACATCCAACTCCCTCCCGATTGCGCGGACGTCCTTTGGAGTGCTCTTGAACACCAGGGCGGAGTTTCGAGAGATGACACGGAGGGAACGAAGGTGCGAGAGACCGCTGGTGATCTCCTCCGTCAATCCGTCGGCGAAGTAGGCATCTCCCGGATCGGGACTCATACTGTCAAAGGGGAGCACGACGATCGATTTCCGCTGCCCCACGTTGCTCGTCGGAATGGGTGCGGCTGACTGCGGAAAGCGTAGGGCCGCATTCTCGGACGGACCCAGAGATCCAGGTTCCTCGGGCCGCACCTCGTAGGCCCATGCGAGCACGAGGGCAATCGGGAAACCGATGAGAAGCAAGAACAGAATGAATCCGACAGCCCAATCGGGTGCGCTGAGGCGCGGGAGGAAATCGTTTGCGGCCCCCGCCACAATCGCGCTCACTACAGCGTAGGCGACGGCAACGTGGTAAACCTTGCGCCGTCGCAGCTCGGCGAGGAACCCTAACAGTCTCGACGCCATCGGCATGAGCTCCTAGACGAGGAGTAGCCGCGCCTTCCCCGGCCCGAAGCCAAGATCGGCCAGCGCAAGGTGGCGAGGCAAGGCCCCAAGGGCGACACTCTTCCAGGGCTCCTCCGCCACGGGAGCCTGGTCAGTCCCGGCCAGAATACAGATCCCCTCAGACCATGTGGCCTACGCGATTGCACATAACGTGTCAGGGCTTCCGAACCGGCGCGCCCTCACTCCTACGGCGTCACGATAGGTCGCATCTCAGCCGCAAACCACACGTATCCTCGAG
>QKIM01000092.1 GCA_003249585.1 Deltaproteobacteria bacterium | reverse complement strand
CGCGCACGCCCCCCAGATCGAGGTTGCCGCGGCGGATCAGATCCATGATCCTGCCGGGGGTCCCCACCACCACGTGGACTCCGCGCCGCAGCGGACGATTCTGGACCTCGTAGTCCTGACCGCCGTACACCGCGAGGATCTTGAGTCCCCGGATCTCGGCACCATATTTTTTGAAAGAGTCCGACACCTGCAGGGCCAGCTCACGGGTGGGCGTCAGCACCAGCACCTGCACCTCCCGGCGGGAAGGATCGACCAGGGTCAGCATGGGGATGGCGAAGGCCGCCGTCTTTCCCGTCCCGGTCTGGGCCTGTCCGAGGAGATCGTGTCCTTCGAGCAGCGGCGGGATGGTGAGCTTCTGGATGGCGGTCGGTTCGCGGTAGCCGGCGCGAGCGACGGCGGTTCGGATCTCGGGGCTGATGTCGAGTCCGGAGAAGGTGTCAGGGGCGTTGGGGTCGTTTTTCATGGAGTCACCTGGGGTTTCATGGACGCCTTCGTGGCGTCCCGACCGTGCATGACTACCCTCAATCACCGGAAAATGCCAGCAGATATCTCGATTTCGGTAATTTCACCGCCTGCGGCCGGTCAGTAGAAGCCGATGTTGAGCCCCACCATGAAGGGGAGCCCCCCCTTGAGCGCCGTGTTGATCAGCCCGATCTGCACCCCCGTCAGTTTTTCGGCGAAGTTGATCAGCCCGATCTGCACCCCGCGAGCATGGTCCGCGGTGTTGATGAGTCCCACCTGCATCCCGCTCATGTCGTGCTCCGTGATGTTGACCACCCCGAGGGCCACCCCGGAGGTGTATTTCATGCTGTTGCCGACGCCCACGATGATCCCCATGGCGTGCCCGCCGAAGTTCATACCCCCGATGAGGATGCCCCCGAAGCGCGCCCGGTTTGACGTGAGCACACCGATCTTGAGTCCCCAGCCGTTCTCGTGGAAGTTGAGGGGGGAGATGGAGATCCCGCCGAAGTCACCGCCGTCGTTGAGAAGGACACCCAGCTGCAGACCCAGCCACAGATCGGCGCTGTTGGCGAGCCCGAGCTGCAGCCCGGTCCCTATCCCCGCTGTGTTCACTGCCCCGGCCTGGGCGACTCCGAAGAAGTTACCGGCACGGTTCACGAAGCCCACCTGGGCACCCCCGAAAAAAGAGCCGTAGATGTCGTTGAACAGACTGAGTTGCCCCACTCCGAGGAAGTTCCCCCCTACCCTGTTCACCAGCAGGGTCGCCTGGATGCCGCCGTAAAAGTTTCCTCCCGTGAGGTTGAGGGCCAGGCTCGCCTGGGCGATCGTCCACGTGTCCCGGGCCGAGCGCGCGGCCAGCCCCACCCCGGCGAACAGCGGCCCGACGAAGGTCCCGTTCCGGCACACCCCCGCAATGGCAACGGGGAAGCTCCCCGGGGCGCAGGAGGCGACGGGGCCATGCTCCCAGGCCCGGGCAAAGGGGTTCCCCTTGCCCTTGCGCTGCCTGCGGGTCCGGTTGACCTCCTCGCCGAGGAAGATGATCAGGGTGAGCGGATCAAAGGCATCCTTGACCCCGAACTCCACGGGCTTGGGGGGCTTCTTCGCGGGCAGGGGCGCATAGACCTTGGGGTTGGGTCTGGATCCCTGGACGACAGGGGACGCCGCCTGGAGGGCAGTGACGAAGAGCAGTAATCCTGTAAGCATATCTTACCTATACCACATCACTGTTCCCGCTGGTTCTGGGGGCGCCGGTCACGGTTGGAGTCTCCCCCGTCACGGCGTTGGCGGCGGTAACGGTTGCCAAGGGGAGGCCGGCACGGGCCTCGGAGAAATGCGCGTCCAGGCTGAGCCCCTTCAAGGGTAGGGTCACGAGGAAGGTCGTCCTGGTGTCGTCCGTTGAACCCAGGTCGATGCCCCCGCCGATGGACTCCAGCCACTGGCGGGCAAAATACAGGCCGACCCCTGTCCCCGTCTTCTCCGTGGTGCAGAAGGGGACGAACAGGACCTTCTGCAGGTCCGGCGAGATGGCTCGCCCGTTGTTGGTGACGGAGATCCGCACCGTTTTTTTCGTGTCGTCCTCGTGGGCGGCGATGCTCACCCTCGTTGCGCCGGCGGTCACGGCGTTCTGTATGAGGTTGATGAAGATCAGCTGGAGATCATCGAGGTTGCCGGGGATCTCCCCGGTGGGGAAGGAGGACACCTCCACCACGTCGGTCAGTTTTCGGACGTCCTCCCTGTGCAACTCGTACACCAGCCCCCGCTCGAGGTTGCTGATCACCTGCTGCAGCCTGTAGAGCGTGAAGCTCTTCCCCCTGCCCTGTACCACGGCCGCCTCGTGGAGCAGCTCGTCCATCTGCGCCATGATCGACTCCACCGCATTCTGGGAGATCCGCAGCCCACTCGCGAAGGTCTCCTGGAGAAATTCTCTCTTGCTCCGCCAGTGGGAGAGCACCTCCATGAAGGACTCGTTGGCCATGGCGAGGGGCACGACCTGGTTCTTCAGGTCATGGGCGACGAGGCCGAGGTTGGCGCTGTGTGCGACCTGCATCTGGGACTTGATGTGCTCGGCCATCTGGGCCATGCGGACCAGCATGTACTCCGTCTCCCAGCGTCTGAGCTCCAGGCGCCGCACCCTGACCAGAGAGTGCGTCATGATGAGGAAAAAGATGATGTTGGCGCTGATGATGATGACGATGTCCAGACCGGGTGGCGGGAAGAACAGCAGCGGCACCAGCGGGAAGACGATGACCTTGAGGAACCCTATGGGCCCGTGGGAGTCCCGGGTATGTATCTCACATGCGACGAGGTAGAGCATC
>QKIM01000255.1 GCA_003249585.1 Deltaproteobacteria bacterium | reverse complement strand
GGCCCGGTACTCGAAGTGGGAGGCCATGCCCGCCGTGGAGGCGTGGGCGCGGTGCGCGGTGCCGAAGGCGTCGTTGACGTAGACCTCGGCCAGGGAGGCCAGCTCGCGGGCGAAGGTCTCGCTGTTCTTCTTCTCCCCCTCGACGAAGCGGAGGTTCTCCAGGAGCAGCACCTCGCCCTCCTTGAGCTCCATGGCCAGCTTCATGGCGGAGTCTCCGGCGGGGGAGTCGGCGAGGAGCACCTCGCGGTTCAGTTTCTCGGCCAGGACGCGGCCCACGGGCTCCATGGAGTAGGCGGGGTCGAACCCCGTGCCCTTGGGGCGGCCCAGATGGGAGCCCAGGATGACCTTGGCGCCTTTCTTCAGGGCGTACTCGATGGTGGGGAGCGCCTTGTCGATGCGTGTGGTGTCGGTGACGTGCCCCTGCTTGTCCAGAGGGACGTTGAAGTCGACGCGGATAAAGACCCTTTTCCCGCTGATGGGGATTTCATCAATGCAGAGAATACTCATGTTGAGCTCCGTTCCGGTCGCGGCGCCCGGCACGGGCCGGGCGCCACTTTCCTTATTACAGTTGGGAAGCCACATGCTCCGCGAGGTCGATAAGGCGTGCGGAATAGCCGTACTCGTTGTCGTACCAGGAGAGCACCTTCACCAGTTTCCCGGAGGTGGAGGTGAAGGAGAGATCGACGGTGGAGGAGGCGGTGTTGCCCAGGAAGTCGATGGAGACCAGGGGCTCGTCGGTGACGAAGAGGCGGCCGGCCAGGGGGCCGTCCTTGGAGGCGGCGATGAGGGCCTCGTTGACCTCACCGGCGGTGACGTCGCGGCTGACCTCGGCGACCAGGTCCACCAGGGAGACGTTGGGCGTGGGCACGCGGACGGCCAGACCGTCGATGAGCCCGTTGAGCTCGGGGATGACCAGCCCGATGGCCTTGGCGGCACCCGTGGAGGTCGGGATCATGGAGACGGCGGCAGCGCGGGCACGACGCAGGTCGGAGTGGGGGAGGTCGAGGATCCGCTGATCGTTGGTGTAGGAGTGCACCGTGGTCATGAGGCCGTTCTTGACGCCGAACTTGCTGTGGAGGACCTGCAGCACGGGGGCGAGGCAGTTGGTGGTGCAGGAGGCGTTGGACATGATGTGGTGCTCGGCCGCATCGTAGGTCTCATGGTTGATGCCCATGACGAAGGTGGCCACGCCCTCTTTGGCGGGGGCGCTGATGAGGACCTTCTTGGCGCCGGCGGCGAGGTGCTTGGAGCACCCCTCGAGATCGCGGAAGATACCGGTGCACTCGAGGACGATGTCCACGTCGAGCTCGGCCCAGGGCAGCTCGGCGGGGTTCTTGATGGCCAGGAGCTTGGCGCGGTGCTTGCCGATCACCATGACGTCGCCGTCGAGGCTGACGCCTTCATGCTTGCGGTGCACAGAGTCGTACTTGAGCAGGTGGACGAGGGTCTTGGGGCTGGTGAGGTCGTTGATGGCGACGATCTCGAAGCCGTTGTCCATGTTGGTGAGAAGGCGGGTGACCGCGCGTCCGATACGTCCGAATCCGTTGATTGCGATTTTGGTCATTGAAAAATCTCCTTTCAAAATTTCACCGCGTCAGCGGTTATTTCTATGTCCGCCCGGTACCGGCGCTCGGAGCGCCAGCGGCTCGGGTCAGATCCAACCTCTGAGAAGAGCAATCTCTTCCGCCCAAAGGTCGGGTTGTGGCGTCTCGAGGATGAGGGGAATTCCATCGAACCTCGAATCACCCATGATTCTCTCGAAGGGTTCGCCCCCGATACACCCTTTACCGATGGGAGCGTGCCTGTCAACCCTCATCCCGCACTCCTTGACGGAATCGTTGATGTGCATGCCCCGAAGGCGGGAGAACCCCACCTGGCGATCGAAGTCGGCGAAGGTCTCGTCGAAGGCGTCTCCGCGCAGCTCGTAGCCCGAGGCGAAGAGGTGGCAGGTGTCGATGCACACGCCGACCCGATCGCCACCGCCCGTGAGCTCCATGAGCCGCGCCAGGTGCCCGAAGGTGTATCCCACGCTGGTCCCCTGCCCCGCCGTGTTCTCGATGACCAGAACACCGCGTTCCGTGGCATCGAGGGCCGCGCGCATGGCCGCGGCGATACGCTCGAGGCAGGGCTCCTCCCCCTCGCCAAGATGGGCGCCCGGGTGGAAGTTGAGGAGGGTCAGCCCCAGGGCCTCGACCCGCCGGATCTCTTCGATGAAGGCGTCCAGAGCCTTTTCGGCCTTGGCGGGATCGGGGTTGCCCAGGTTGATGAGGTAGGAGTCGTGGACCAGCACATGCTCCGGCGCGATCCGGGCCTGGGCCAGGCCTGCCGTGAAGGCGTCCACGGACTCGTCGGCCAGGGGCGGGACCTTCCACTGCCGCTGGTTCTTGGTGAAGATCGCCATGGCGTCGGCGCCGATGGAGAGGGCGTTCCGGGGGCTGACCTCCACTCCTCCTCCGATGCTCACGTGGGCGCCGATATATTTCAAAGAGATCTCTCCAGACGGTTTTCACACCAAGATTTTCGGTGTATAGCTCTCGGGAGGGCAGTCGAGCGACTGCCGGAAAGGAACCTTCCCATGAAAAGGCTCACGGTTCTCCTGGGGATCGGCTTGACCTGCGCCGCGGCATCGGGCGCCTGCTGCCGAAAACAGTGCTGCCAGGATAAGTCACAGAAAACCGAAGAAAAGGCAAGCATATTGAAAACGTCGGAGAAACCTCCGAAATCTATCGAGAAAAAAGACACCATTTCCCCGCCGCCCGCGAAAGCCGCGGACGATCCT
>QKIM01000593.1 GCA_003249585.1 Deltaproteobacteria bacterium | reverse complement strand
AAGCCCAAGGTCATGGTCGCCTCACGCCAGCGCCCTGTTCTCGGCCTGGCGCTGTACGGGAACGTCTCCACCCATGTGCTCCATGACCTCGGCGAGCACGTGCGCGATGAGCTCATCTCCCACCCCGACATCTCCATCGTCGAGGTGGAGGGGATCCCCCCCATCGAGATCTCCATCGAGATCAACGAGGAGACCCTGCGGCGTTTCGGCCTCTCCCTGCCGGACGTGGCGGCCAAGCTCAAGACCCTCTCCCGGGAGGTCCCGGCCGGGGGCGTGAAGACCACCCGTGGCGAGATCCTCCTGCGAGTGCGGGAACGTCGGGATTATGGCAAGACCTTCGGGGAGCTGCCCATCCTCACCGCCCCCAACGGCCGCCCCGTCCTCCTCAAGGAGGTCGCCACCATCCACGACGCCTTCCAGGAGACGGACCGCTTCTCCCGGTACGACGGAAAGCCCGCCGTGGTGCTCGAGGTGTTCCGCGAGGGGGATCAGACCCCCCTCACTGTGGCCGCCGCCGTCCGGGAGGTGATGCACAAGATACGGCCCATGCTCCCTGACGGCGTCAAGGCGTCCATCAAGCGGGACCACTCCACGGTGTACCGGCAGCGCATGGACCTGCTCATGAAGAACGGCATCATGGGCCTCGTGCTCGTCCTGGTACTCCTGAGCCTCTTTTTGGAGCCGCGCCTCGCCTTCTGGGTGGCCATGGGGATCCCCGTCTCCTTCATGGGCTCCTTCATCCTGCTGCCCTATTTCGGCTTCTCCATCAACATCATCAGTATGTTCGCCTTCATTGTCGCGCTGGGCATCGTCGTGGACGACGCCATCGTCGTGGGTGAACAGGTGTACACCTACCGGCAGGAGGGCATGAAGTGGATCGATGCCGCGGTCAACGGCGCCAAGGACGTCGCCATGCCCGTGGTCTTCTCCATCCTGACCAACGTGGTGACCTTCCTCCCCATCTATTTCGTCCCGGGAACCATGGGGAAGGTGTGGAAGATCCTCCCCATCGTGGTCACCATCGTCTTCGTCATCTCGCTGCTCGAGTCCATCTTCATCCTCCCCGCCCACCTGGGGCACCGCCGGGAGGGCAAGGGGATCTGGATCCTCAATGTGCTCTCCAGCTGGCAGGCCGCCTTCAGCCACTGGTTCAAGGTCTTCATCAGCCGCATCTACGGCCGGTTCCTGGTGGCGACCCTCCATGCCCGGTACGTGGTCATGGCGGTGGCCGTGGCGATGCTCATGCTCTCCCTGGCCTACGCCTTCTCCGGCCGGCTCGGGTTCCACCTCTTCCCCCAGGTGGAGAGTGACTTCTCAGAGGCCATCATCGTTCTCCCCTACGGCACCCCCGCCAAGCAGACCGAGGCGGTGACCATGAAGGTGCTCAAGGCCGCCCAGGAGGTCTACAAGGAGTCGGGGAGACCGGAGCTGGTGGAGAACTTCTCTCTGGACATCGGGCGCGAGGGCAGCCACACGGGGCGCGTGCGGGTCAACATGGCGCCGCCCAAGATCCGAAACGCCATCCTGAGCACGGCGCGGTTCACTCAGAAGTGGCGGGAACGGGTAGGGGAGATCCCCGGTGTGGAGTACCTGCGCTTCGCCTCCGACTCCGGTGGTCCCGGGGGGCGCGGACGCCCCATCACCATCGAGCTCTCCCACCGGGACATGGAGGTGCTGCGAAAGGCCTCCTCCGAGCTGGCCGACGCCCTCTCTTCGTATCCGATCACCAACGACGTGGACGATGGGTTCCAGCAGGGCAAGGTCCAGTACGACATCACCCTGAAGCCCGAGGCCGCCGTTCTCGGCCTCACTGCCCGCAGCCTCGGGGACCAGCTGCGCGGCACCTTCTACGGGAGCGAGGTGCTGCGTCAGGTGCGTGGCCGCGAGGAGCTCAAGGTCATGGTGCGCATGCCCCATATCGACCGGTACAATTTCGCTACCTTCGAGAAACTGATGATCAAGACCCCCAAGGGGGCCTATGTCCCCATCACCTCCGTGGCCAACTTCACCGTGGGGCGTTCCTACACCTCCATCTTCCGGCGCAACGGACGGCGCGTCGTGCAGGTCTCCTCCGATGCCCAGCCCCGGGGCAAGGCCGGGGAGGTCATCGACGACATCAAGACCCAGGTGATGCCCAAGCTGCTGGCCAAATACAGCGGGCTCCAGTATTCCGTGGAGGGTCACCGTGCCGACATGCGGGAGAGCCTCACCAGCCTCAAGGATACCTTCTCCATCGCCATCATGGTCATCTTCGTGCTGCTGGCCATCCTCTTCCGAAGCTATCTGCAGCCGCTCATCGTCATGCTGGCCATCCCCTTCGGGATCGTCGGCGCGATCATCGGGCACTGGATCATGGGCTACACCCTCTCCATCCCCTCCATCTTCGGTATCGTGGCGCTGGCGGGGGTCGTCGTCAACGACTCCCTGGTGATGATCGACTTCGCCAACAGGGAGAAATCCAAGGGGCTCAACAGCTTCCAGGCTATCAAGAGCGCCGCCGTCTCCCGCTTCAGGCCCATCTTCCTCACCACAGTCACGACCTTCGGCGGGCTGTTCCCCATGATCTTCGAGACGGACCGCTCGGCCCGCTTCATGATCCCCATGGCGCTCTCCCTGGGCTTCGGGATCCTCTTCGCCACCTTCATCACCCTGGGCATCGTCCCCTCGCTGTATGTGGTCATCAGTGACGTCCAGCACATCGGCGCCTACTTCAAGGAGAAGATCCTGGGGCACGATTCGGTGCACCACCACCACCCGCAGGAGGAGCCGTCGCTGCCCTCAGGAGACGGGGAGCCC
>QKIM01000482.1 GCA_003249585.1 Deltaproteobacteria bacterium | reverse complement strand
CCCAGTCCCTGGGATATCACCCACAGATCATCCTCAGCGGGCGCCGCATCAACGACGGCATGGGAGAAGTCATAGCAGCGAAGATGGTGAAGATGCTCATCAGCGAGGGGCTCAGCGTGAAAGGCGCCCGAGTCGGCGTCCTTGGGCTCACCTTCAAGGAAAACTGTCCCGATCTCCGCAACTCCAAGGTCGTCGACGTCATTGAGGAACTCAAGGAGTTCGGGGTCGAGGTGCTGGTCACGGATCCCGTAGCCGACGCAGAGGAGGCCCTCCGTGAGTACGGCCTGGAGCTCGCCCCCCTTCATGCGCTCCGAGAGCTCGACGGCCTCATCATTGCCGTGGCACACGACGCCTACCGCGTTCTCTCCCTTGATGCCCTGCGCTCCATGTACAGCGAAGGGACCGAGCATCCCGTCATTATCGACGTCAAATCCATTCTTCCCCGCAAGACGTTTGAAGAGAAAGGCTTTCATTTATGGCGACTCTAACGAGAAACGACACCCCCCACTTCGCCGAGGGAACCCGCTTTCTGGTCACGGGCGGTGCGGGCTTCATCGGCTCCAACCTGGTGGACCACCTTCTGGAGCGAGGGTTCTTTACCCGCGTCCTGGATGACTTCTCCACAGGACGGGAGGAGAACCTGGCCCACCTGCAGAACGCCTCGGGGTTTGATCTGATCCGTGGTGACCTCAGGAATCCCGAAACTTGCGCAGCGGCCTCCAGGGACATCGACATCGTCCTCCACCAGGGCGCACTCGGGTCTGTCCCCCGCTCCGTGGAAGATCCAAGGACCTCCAACGACGTCAACATCGGGGGGACGCTCAACATCTTTATCGCAGCGCGGGACGCCGGCGTGAAACGCGTGGTGTACGCCTCCTCAAGTTCCGTGTACGGCGATGATCCAGCGGGAACCAAGCGGGAGGAACAGCTCGGGAAGGTCCTCTCCCCCTACGCTCTCACTAAATTAGCCAACGAGCTCTATGGGGATCTGTTCTATCAACTCTATGGACTCCAGAACATCGGGCTCCGCTACTTCAACGTCTTTGGACGGCGACAGGATCCGCACTCCGTGTACGCCGCGGTGATCCCGATCTTCGTCAAGGCGCTCCTTGCTGGCGAGGCCCCGACCATCTTCGGTGACGGACTGCAGTCGAGGGACTTCACCTACATCGACAATGTTATTCAGGCCAACCTGCTGGCGGCGGCCGCCCCCGCGGCCGCATGCGGCCGAGCGTACAACATATCCTTCGGAGAGAACACGACCCTCCTTGACCTGTACGAGAAGCTCTGCAGCCTCCTGGGCCGGAGCATCCCCCCCCTCCATGGCGCCGATCGTCCCGGAGACATCCGCCATTCACTGGCTGACATCTCGCTGGCCCGAGAGCATCTCGGCTACGCCCCCCGGTTCTCCATTGACGACGGGCTGAGCGCCACCATCGACTGGTACGTCAAGCACCTGAGTTGATCCGCCCGCCTAAGGAATGAATATGAACTGGAAATCACTCATGAATACCCAGCGCGTCGGGGAGCAGTCAGCGGAGACGACGACGGTCCGCAACCCCTTCCAGCGCGACTTCGACCGGATCGTCTTCTCCTCTGCCTTTCGGCGCCTGCAATCCAAAACCCAGGTCTTTCCGCTGCCAGAGACAGACTTCATCCATACTCGGCTCACCCACAGCCTCGAGAGCTCCTGCGTTGGGCGTTCCCTGGGACAGATGGCCGGAGAACTGCTGGGAACTACTGGACAACTGGAAGGCACCACTCCCTGGGATCTCTCTTCGGTGGTGGCCGCAGCGACTCTCGCCCATGACATCGGGAACCCTCCCTTTGGGCATGGCGGAGAGGAGGCCATCAGCGACTTCTTTCGCTCCGAGCGCGGGAGCGCCCGACTGGAAGGTTTCACACAGGGGCAGCGCAAGGACCTCCTGAACTTTGAAGGCAACGCCATGGGGTTTCGGATCCTCACGCGAACCAACCCCCAAAAGTCCCGCCGCCCTGGAGGCCTGGGGATTACGCAGGCGACAGTAGGGGCCTTCATGAAGTACCCCTGTGATGCCACAGCCATGGATCCCACAGCCAAAGTGGCCAGCAGGAAAAAGTACGGAGTCTTTCAGGCGGATCTTGAAATCTTCACTCAGTTGGCGTCCAACCTTGGGCTCAACCCCTGCAGTGTCGGGGGTGCCTACTACCGCCACCCCCTCGCCTATCTCGTGGAAGCCTCAGACGACATCTGCTACCTGGCCATGGATCTCGAGGATGGATACCGCCTGGGTATCCTCCCCTTCGAAGAGGTGGAGGAGCTGTACAGAAACGTGGCGGGAGCATCCCTGACAGAGGGCCGATATACCCAGATCACCGCACGGGATGATCGCATCGGATACCTCCGGGCGGTGGCCATCAACACGCTGGTAAACCAGGCCGCGGAGCGGTTCGCCGCCCACTTCGGGACCATCTCCCGGGGAGAGCTGCCGACCCCCCTCACAGAGCTCATCCCCTCGGGAGAGGCGTTGGGCCGCATCCGTGAGGTCAGCATCGCAAAAATATACGCGCACCGGAAGGTCCAGGAGATCGAGGCGGCAGGGTTCGAGATCATCTCTGGACTTCTGGATGTCTTCACCCAGGCCGTCCTCTCCCCGCACAGCAAGCGCTCCAAGAAGGTCTTGAGCCTCCTCTCCCCTTCCTACAAGATGCAATTCGAGAGCCCCACGGAGCAGTACGAAGCCTTTATGCTCCTCGTGCAGTTCGTCGCGGGAATGACAGACCGGTTCGCGGTGGAGACCTACCGAATCCTCAAGGGA
>QKIM01000658.1 GCA_003249585.1 Deltaproteobacteria bacterium | reverse complement strand
CCTGCCCCCCTCGATTGGCCTGCCCCGTGGGAGGTGCCATTTTTTCCGGTTCGTGGTACAACGGTCCCATGTACCGTCAGCAGATCTCCCCCGAGGAGCACCAGCCCCTCACCGATCGCCACGCCAAGGCCCGCGCAGCCTTCATTGGAGCCGTCGTCGGAGCCGCGCTCATCGCCCTCTTCATGATCGCCCAGGAGCTCTTCATCGTGGCCGTCCTCCTCGGCGGAGGCGGCGCCTACGGGGCCTGGCTCCTCAACGCCCGCCTCACCCTCCTGACCCGGGATCTCTCTGGTGGGCAGGTCGCCGTCTACAAAGGCCCCGTGGAGCGCAAGAGCGTCTCCAAGAACAGCCTGGAGATGAAGAGCTTCACCGCCTTCGTCGAGGGTGAGTCCCAGACGCTCACGGAGGCCTTCTACGAGGGCGTGGACGAGGGCGACGTGGTGGAGCTGCACCGGGGCATCGCCTCGGGGACCCTCCTCATTGCGCGCATCACCCGGCGCCTGGGGACCCCCGAGGACGCCACCGTCCTGTCTCCCCCCTGCCCCTACTGCGGCGGTCCTCTGGACGGCCGGGGAGAGTGCCCCGCCTGCTACCCGGATCGGGAACAGACCGATCCGGAAGGTCACTGGCCGAACTGAGCCCGGAAGCAAGGATGAGGGGAGCCATAGCTCCCCCTCCCTGACGACCTGTTGGTGAATGATGGTGATGAAAGGAACAGGGGAATGGCACTGGGCGTCAGAGAGCGTACCCGAAGTTGATGTAGACGATGGGGATGTCGACGCCGTCGTCGTATTCATCATCGGCCTCGGCCATCTTCATGGCGCCGAACCCGAGGTCGTAACTGAAGCGTCCCTTGATGCGGCGCAGGGCGACGGTGGCCATGGAGGTCACGGACTCTGAGTACCCGTCGAACAGCCGCATGGCGGCGTACTCGGCAAAGAGGTGCAGCTCGGGAGAGATGCGGAACCGGGCCGTGGCGCGGGTCCAGGTCATGGCCACGTCGGTCTCCAGGGGGAGCATGATGCCCACGGCGCCCGTCACGTCGAAGCGCCCGTACTTGAGGGTCCCGATAAGCTCGGCAGACGGCAGGGGGAGGGAAACCCTGGCGGACAGGGAGAGGTGCTCGCCCTTGTAGAAGCGGTACTTGGCCGACACGTGGACCCCGTACTTGAGGAAGGGCTCGAGGAGATCGTGCTCGATGGCCGTGGCGATGGCGAAGGGGACGATCACCTTCACCCCGAGCTCCAGGTTCTCAGTCATGCCGTACTGGACCCCGGAATAGAGCCCGAGGAACTGGAAGTCATAATACGCGTGCCCCTTGTCGACGGTCTCGGCCGTGGGGAAGAGGGTGGTGGTGTGCATCCCGTACTCGACCCCGGGCACGTGGCGGTTTGTGAGGAAGGCAGGCGCGGCGGGGACAGCCGGTTCGCCGGGATCACGGCGCACCTGGGGCACCGCGGGAGGTTTGGCGGCGGGAACGGGAGGTATGGCCGGATTGAAATACCTCGCAGGCGGGAGGCGGTTGTACCGGGGTGCCGCAGGTCTCGCGGCGCAGCTCCCGTCGACGATATAGATGGTCACGGGGCCACAGGTCCCGGGGACCGCCGCCTGGGGATTCGGGGTCGTGGTCAGCATGAGGGTGATGAGGGTGATGGTGGTCATGATCGGCTCCTTGGGTTCTCAATCTCTTTACCAAGCAAAGCCCGTGCCTCTTTTTGCGCAAGTACAAATTTATCCTGTTTGCCTGTGTTTCCGGGATGTTTCACGAAACGGGCCTGACATGCCCCTGTGACATTTCTGCCACCCCCCTCCCCGCACTTCTCCCTTATATTTATGTTATTGTTATGTTATTTCAGACATGGCCAATATTGCAGAAATGTAAATATTCTTTCACACAGGGGCGTCCTCGGGCGCCGTGACCTCCTCGTGGAGGGTGGGCCTGACCTTGAGGGTCTTCTCCTTGCGGATGGAGACGGTCCCCGGGGGCGCCTTGTGGGGCTTGCTCACGTTGCGGGCCTGACAGCAGGAGACGGAGACCGTGCCGCCCTTGCGCATCTTTGAGTACCAGGCCGCCAGCTGGGCGGCCATCTCCACGCTGGCCTTGTCGGGCGTCTCGCCGCCGCAGCGGAGCACCACATGGCTCCCGGGGAACCCGGCCACATGGAACCACAGGTCGTTCTGGTCGGCCACCTTCAGGGAGAGTTGATCGTTGGAGCGATCGTCCATGCCGACGATGATGAGCAGCCCCTCGGGGCTCCGGTAGTATTTCGCGTTCATGCCAATGTCTCCCGCCGGCGCCTTCGGTGGCGCTTCGGCCTGGCCATGCAATGCCATGGAAAATCCCTATGGTCAACAGGGCTGACTTTTAGTAGCGTCAGGTGTCCCTCCCCTGAGGGAGAATGCCACACGGCAAGGAGGTCCATATGACCATCGTCATCACCACGCGCAACGGCGACCCCATCGAAGAGCCCACCCCCGAGCACATCGCCGAGACCATCGCATCCCTTTTCAGTGACGGGGAAATCGAGGCCACGGGCGAGGAGCCCAATGTCTGGATCAGTTACGGGATCGAGCGCGGCGAGCAGTGGCAGGAACACACCCTCGGGTACTATCAGAGCGGCCTCCTCATGTACACCGTGTATGACCGGGAGGAAGATCTCGATCCCTCCTTCGAGGTGCAGTCCGTCGTGGAGCGGGCCACGGCCGAGTCCCTGTGGACTCTGCTCTTCGACGGGAAGACCGACGAGGTCCGGGACTACACCTGGGACAAGGCCTAGGAATAAACGGCACAGGGAGGGGG
>QKIM01000158.1 GCA_003249585.1 Deltaproteobacteria bacterium | reverse complement strand
CAGCGCGACGGGAGGTGCGCTTGCGGGCGAAGGCCTTGTAGGGGTTGTCAGCGTAGTATCCGGTTCCATCCTCATCCACGAGCTGGACCCAGAAGGCGTGCTTGTCCCGGACGTCGAGGTGGACGTGGTAGCTCTTGGGGTAATACCCGATCCCCAGTTGATAGGAGGAGAGGTAGGGGGACCGGTTGAGGAAGTAGCCGGCGATGGTCCGCCGGGAGATTCCGTCGAAGGTGAAGTCCACGGCCTTCCCCGTCACGTGGCGGGAGGTCTGCGAAGCCTGAGGAGGTCTCCGACAACCGGAATAGACCGTGACCTGGGGCTGTCCGAAGAAGAGCCAGGCCTGATACATCTCCACGAGGAGGTGGTAGTCGATGGGGATGACAATGTTCTTTCGGTAGCAGCGCACAAGGCGGTCGAACTGCCGCAGGGCCGCCTTCCTGATGTTTCCACGGGAATCATAGAGGCGGATGTGGGCCAGCTCCCGAGTGTGGATCCGGTACACTGGCATGGCCGGATAGGGATTGATCCTGGGAGCGCGGGTCTTCGCCTTGATCTTGCGCTTGTCAGGCTGGATCGTGCCCAGGGAGGCCTGCCGGTAGTGGCGCCGCGCCATGACACGGACCGATGTCTTCTTGCCCTTGAAGACCCCGGCGATCCGCCGGGAGGGGCGTTTCACCGGCGTCTTGCGCGTTCGGCGGGCGACCCGGCCGGTGTGCTTCGAACGGGCCCGTCTCTTCCCCTTGCCGGCTGTGGCCCGTGCGGGATACGGCCTTTGGGTGCGGGCGTGGCTGTTCTTTTTCACCCTGACCTTCCGCTTCGTTGTGATGATACGGCCCCTCGTCCGTACCGCGCGGCGGACATGCTGGCGACTGCCCTTGCGAGCCACAGGGACGCGCTTGCGACCAGCAGCACGGGTGCGACGCATGAGGGGACGGCGACGGACTTTTCGGCGGGCCCGGCGTGCATGTCCGGCCCTCCCTGCCTTTTGTCCGGCCACGGCATGCCTGCGTGGGGAAACACGAACCCGGTCGGGCGCAACGGGGGTAAGGATGAGCAACAGGCTGAGTATGGGTATCATGTCGGAAATCCTCCTACATCACCATACTATTCAGCACCTTGTGTGATGTCAAAAAAAGTGCTTTTTCCCTGGGCATATCCTTGTCATTTGAAGGATTTTGCTATAGGTTGCCTACAGATGACTTCTCCGAAGTTTTTCTGGGGCATTCCCCCAGGTCGAGGCAAAACATGAAAAAACTAAACCTTTTCCTCTTTCTGCTCGCCATCTCGCTCCCGACGGCCGCTGCGTCCCAGACGGGCTCGAAGGTCCTGAAATCCGCCGGTCAGGTGTCTTTCTCCAAGGGGTATATTGATGACCGCTTCGACATCAACGCCGCGGGGACGAACCTCGCCTACGTGACGGTCGAGTCCAAGGGAACGGCCAAGTTGCATATCCGGGACCTCGCCAAGGGCACGGAGAAGAGCTTCGACCTGACCAAGACCACCAACGAGCCCAAAGAGATCTTCTTCGTGGGCGGAAAATCCATGGTCGCCGTGGCTGTCGACGCGGGAACCTTCACCGACTACTATTTCTTCGACTTCAGCGGCAAACGGCTCGGCCTCATCAAGGGAGTCACCGACATCGTCGTGAAGAACGGCGTCATCATCACCTACAAGCGGATCTCCGGTGGTGGCGCTCAGGTCCACACCGTTCAGCACTTCAACCCTGAAAAGCTTAAGAAACCCGAGAAGAGCATGACCATCCGTGGAGACATGCGTGGCCGGGCCGTCATCAAAAAGCAGAGCTTTGACATCGGCTATTTCTCGCCGGACTATTCCATCGCCATCGGCAAGATCATCGGCACCTACGACAAGAAAACAGACTCCAAGACCCCCGACACCATCGGGATGTACACCATGGAGACCAAAAAGCTCGAAGTGGGCAACCCCATCTCCAACAACTCCATCTGGGACAAGACCGCCTATCTCTTCTACAAACACTTCGGATTCGAGAACATTCTTGATCTCAAGGGGACTCCCACGGTGGAAGGGGTCAGCGGCACCTTCCGGCTCTCGACGGCCCCACACACCTTCAGCGATGTAAAATTCGACTACCAACTGGGACGTTTCGAGTTCTCCACTCTGCACCAGAAGCGCCGCGCGGAAGCCGACGGGTCCATCTGGTACTCCATGATGGTCGACCCCCAGAACCCCATCACCCTGAAGAACCTCAAATCCGAGAAGCGGTTCATCCACTTCTTCTCTATCAGCCCCAAGACCGCACAGACCAAAGACATGGGGCGAGTCGAAGCGCCGCAGGGACTTATCGCCTGGAAGAAGGGTGGAGCCTACATCGCCGTGATGCGTCTTTCCAAATTCTGGACCGTCGGCAGCGAGACCCTGGAGCTGTACAAAGTCCGCTGACACGAGCCTGCCCCGACATTGGGATGTGGGGAGGTATTGCCGTGCTCCACACCAAAGTGACCCACATGCAGATTACCATCAATGGAGAACCCCATACCCTCGATGCTCCGATCACCGTCGGCACCCTCCTCGCGCCCTTTCGGAGCCAGGGCAAGGCCGTGGTGCTGGAATTGAACGGCGAGGTGGCCCCCCCTGACGAACAGCCTGTGACCGAAGGTGATCAGGTGGAGATCGTCACCTTCGTGGGCGGAGGCTGAAGGAGGCCACCATGCGCAGATCCCTTTTCATCCTGGCAGGCCTCCTGGTCGCCGCTGGCTGCGGCCCCCGGAAAACGTCCGGCCCCGAGGAGGCCGCGGTGACCTTCGTGGCGGCCGTCATCAACG
>QKIM01000349.1 GCA_003249585.1 Deltaproteobacteria bacterium | reverse complement strand
AGAGACGAGGCCCTCGGGAGTACACACGAGCATGGTCTCAGGGCAGCTCTCCACAAGAATCTGCGCTATGCGATCCCGCTCGAACAGGGCGGTCCCCGATGGTTCCGACTCGGACATGCCACACTCCATGCCCCGCCCGGGGCATTCACGGGTTCAGAGCCCGCAATTTCGATGAATCTACTCTATTCCGTATCTCCGTGAAACTCTTTTCCGAGTGCCTGTTCGGCAGGCTGTCGGGGGGCAGTCCCCTCGAGAGCCCGCCTGACCATGGTCGCAAGGCTGCCCATATCAATGGGCTTCATGAGGTAGTGCACTCCCATCTGCGCTGCGGACTCCCGTGTGATGCTCGCGCTGTATCCGGTACAGATGATGATGGGCATATTCTCCCGCACCCGACGTACCTCCCGGATCAACTCCGCTCCGGTCATGGAGGGCATGGCCATGTCGGTGAGGATAAGATCGAACCGGTCAGGATCCTCTCGAACGAGTTTCATGGCTTCAATCCCCGAGGTGCGAGATACGACCTGGTAGCCCAGGCGTGAGAGTATCCTGGCTTCCAGGGTCACGATGGGGAGCTCGTCATCGACCACGAGCACACGCTCCCGCCCCCTCTCGAGTGGCTGCCGGCCACTGCGCGAAGTGCCCTCGGCCGAAGCCCGGATCATGGGCAGGAGGACGGTAAACTCAGTCCCCGTTCCCGGCTGGCTCGACACCCGGATATCACCGCCAAGCGCCTTGACGATGCCGTACACAACGGCCAGTCCGAGTCCCGTCCCCTTGCCCTGCTCCTTGGTGGTGAAATACGGATCGAAGATCTTGTCCAGGTGCTCGGAGGCAATCCCCTTCCCGGTATCCCCTACGCGCAGACAGGCGTACCATCCGTCGGGGAGCGTGCCATGCACGGATTCGGATTCGGTCGGCAGCCGCAGGCCGCTCAACGTGACGGAGATGATCCCCCCGGTCGCTTCCGTCGCGTGGTAGGCATTGGTGATGAGGTTCATGGCGATCTGGTGCAGCTCCGTCCGGTCCGCCACCACAGTGCCGAGATCGGTGGCGAGTTCCTCGTGCAGCTCAATATTCCTCGGAATGGTTGAGCGGCACAGTCGCAACACGTCCGCGAGGATCTCGGCGGGCTGCACGGGTTCCCGGTGATGCTCGGACATTCGGCTGAAGGTGAGGATCTGCTTGACGAGTTCACTCCCGCGCAGCCCGGCGGCATGGACATCCTCGAGGGGCTCGTACAGCGGACTGTCTTCGGGCAGATCCTCTACCAACATCTCGGTAATACCGATAATCGGAGACAGAAGATTGTTGAAATCGTGGGCTATCCCCCCTGCCAGAGAGCCAATGCTCTCCATCTTCTCCGCCTGCCTGAGCCGTTCTTCGATGATCTTTCGCTCACTGACATCCGTAAAGATGCATGCGAACTGGTTGGTCTTGGGGCAAAAGGCCGTTACCTGGAAATGGCGCCCGAGCTGCGCGGCAAAGCTCTCGAACTGAATAGGTTTCCCCGTGAGCGCCACCTCTCCGTATCGCTCAATCCACAGTTGCTCGGTCCCTGGAAGCACCTCGAGGATCGTTCGCCCGAGGATCTCCTCTCCACGCAGCCCCGTGAGCCGTTCAAAGGAGGGATTTACAGCGAGGAACCGGTAGTCCACGGGGACACCGTGCTCATCATACAGCATCTCGTGGAGGGCGAAGCCGTCCAGCATCTCCCGAAAGAGCATCTGGTAGTTCTGTTCGGAGACGATCTTCTCCGTAACGTCGTCGATCATCGCCACCATCCCGTCAAACCGTCCATCAACAGAGAAGAGGGGCGTGGCGTTCACCGAGAGCAGGATGCGACTCTGGTCATCACCCGTGAGAGCAAAACGTGACCCGTATACCGGTTTCCCGGTCCTCTTGAGGACGGCAAAGGGCAGCATGTCCATGGGATAGGGGGCTCCCTGAAAATCTGAAATGACGCGGTGTTCCAGCGGCCGTACTCCCAGCGCGTAGTTGGGGAAATCCCAGTTCAGGATCTCCCCTGCCCGGCGGTTGTGGTAGATGAGCCGGCCGTCCTCATCCGTGCGGATGATTCCCACGGGACTGGTATCCATGATTCGATCGATGAAATCGCGCTCCTGCCCGAGCAGGGTCTTCTCGCGCCGCATGTTCGTCACATCGATGAAGGTGATGGCGACAGCCCACGGTGCCGCCTCTCCCGACCGCGCCAGCGGATTGGAATTGACGGAGATCCAGGACACGTCACCACCCCGCCGGACTCCCATGATCACTTCGTTGAGGGGCTGCCCCGTGTCCAGAGAGATCTTCCACGGGTGTTCCGCGGCCAGATACGGGGAGCCGTCCTCCCGGATCGTCGGCCAGGTGTGTTCCTGCGCCTTCTTTCCTATGATTTCTTCGGCGTTGATCCCGAAGATCCTCTCAGCATATCCGTTCCAGAGCAGGATCTCCCCCGAGGCAGCCTGGAGGATGACCCCTCCGTGCATGGCGTCCAGCAGGGCCCGATACCCTTCCACGCCCAAAGGCGCTCCTGCGGTGGTTTCTAGTGGGTTCTTGTCTCTTTGGTCCATGGGCGGTCTGCCTGAGGCGGTGGCCCGGAGTGCCAAAAAACAACCACTCTTTGGCCCAAACACCAAGGTTCCGTCTGTCTATATAGTCGCCTGTCCAGTTAACCGTCCCGTGGGAAGAGAGTCAATGAGAAAAGCGTGAATCCGATGAAAACAGGAGCGAAAACCCGGCAAAGAATGCTATTGACAGCTCGCATCCACGGCGTCAAAATGGAATTTGATTTCCCGATTGCACACGCGAATCGCCGAGGTATCGACATGTCCAGAACCGAACGACTCAACGAAACGCTCAGTAATCTGCAGTACAACTCCGAAGACGTTGAGGCCTGCGCCGTGGTCTCGGAAGACGGCCTCATCATCGCCAGTTCGCTGCCCCAACACGTGGAGGAGACGGCGGTGGCCGCCATGTCCGCCGCCATGCTGTCCATGGGCGGAAGGACGGCACAGGAGCTCAAGCGCGGACAGCTCGATCTGCTCTTCGTAAAGGGGGATGACGGGTTCCTGATCATCAAGAACGCAGGCCCACATGCCGTCCTGCTCGCCCTGGCCAGGAAAAATGCAAAGCTCGGACTCATCTTCCTCGACATCACCCGCGGCGCCGATGCCGTCCGCGACATCCTCAGCTAGGAGTGACTGCCATGGAGCTGCTCTTCGATTCCCCCACCGCAAAAAATATCATGTTCAACGATCTCGGGTCGGGACTCATGGTCCAGTCCAACCAGCACGTCATCATCAAGGGTGACGAGGCCTGCGTCCTGGATCCCGGCGGGCACAAGGTCTACACCCAGCTCTTCGCGCAGTTGTCTCCCGTGGTTCCCATCTCCCACGTGAAGCATCTCTTCTTTTCCCACCAGGATCCGGATATCGTCGCCGCCGCCAATGGATGGCTCATGGTGTCCGACGCCACGGCCCACATCTCCGAGATCTGGATCCGCTTCATCACCCACTTTGGGATCGACTCCTACGTCGAGAAGCGGATCAAGGGGTTGCCCGATTCGGGAGGGAGGATCACCCTCGGCGGCAAGGAGCTGCTGATCATTCCCGCCCATTTCCTCCACTCTTCTGGAAACTTCCACCTTTTTGATCCCGAGACCGGTATCTACTATTCGGGAGATCTGGGCGCCTCCATGGGGAATCCCTACACCTACGTCGAGCGCTTCGAGGATCATGTCCAATACATTGAAGGGTTCCACAAGAGGTACCTGCCCTCGGCCAGGCCCGTTCAACTGCTGCTGGACAGTATCCGGGATCTGGATATCAAGGTGTTCGCACCACAGCACGGAGCCATCTACCGTGGTTCCGAAGTGATCGGGGGGCTCTTCGACTATCTTTCGGGGCTCCATTGCGGATTCGAGGCCATGTCCGACGTCTACCGCATCCCCTGACCAAGCGAGAGGACTCAGCAAACCCATGTGCAACGTGCCCTTACCCGTCCCAGCACTCCCCCTGGATGGCAATGATGTCCTTCAGATCCACCCCATGGAATTCCTGATGGCGGTGTCGAGGACCCTCGATCTGTTCCACCCGAAACTCGTGGACCACCATCTCAAGGTGACCGCCATCAGCCACTCCCTGGCCGAAAACCTCTCTCTGGACGCGACCTCTCATACGGCCCTCCTCGTCGCGGCAGCCCTCCACGACGTGGGCGCGCTGTCCGAGCAGGAGCGGCTGGCGGCGCTCTCCTTCGACCTCGCCGACTCGGACTCCCATGCCCTGGCGGGCGGTGAGCTGCTCGCGCTCTTTCCGCTCTTCGTGGAACCTGCCGCCATCGTCCGCGACCACCACCGCCCCTTCGACGGGGCCAGCGACGGAGTTCCGTCTGTTCCAGGAGCAGCCCATATCCTGGCGCTGGCGGATCGCATCGCCATTTTGCTGGACAACACCCTCTCGCTCGCTGAAAACGCAAGGGATATCCGACGGGCCATAGACGAATCCGCGCCGGGACGCTTCCACCCCACGGTCCTCGACGCCTTCCATCTGTCCGCCGAGGACCGCCGTTTTTGGCGCATGCTCCGTTCCCCAAGCCTCCTGGAGGATCTGCAAAGTGAGGTGCGGCCGCTCCCTCTCGCCTTTGAGGGCGCCAATGTGGTGGCCATGGGACAATTCTTCTCTCACATCGTCGACTTTCAGAGTCCCTTCACGGCAACGCACTCAGCCGGCGTCGCCTCGGTGGCGGAACGACTCTCGACCCTCATGGACTTCCCTGCCGGAGACCGGAGCCTCATGCGGACAGCAGGGTTTCTTCACGATCTGGGAAAGCTCGCCATACCCGAACATATCATCGAGAAGCCGGGCGCCCTGACCCAGGCCGAGATCTCGGTTATGCGGTCCCATCCGACCCACACGAGGACCTGTCTCTCTGCGGTTGGGGGCTTTGAAAAGGTGACCGCCTGGGCAGCGAACCACCATGAGCGTCTGGACGGCAGCGGCTATCCCAACGGCTACACAGCCACCGATCTGGACCTGGGTTCACGCGTAATGGCCGTGGCGGACATCTTCACCGCCTGCGCCGAAGAGAGGCCCTACCGTTCTGGTCTCCCACTGGAGAGGGTCTCTGGCATCCTCGATGACCTGGTGTCACACAAAAAACTCGATGGGGACGTCGTGGCCACCCTGGTGGAGCACATGGACAGCGTCGACATCGACCGGCGTACCGCCCAGGCCGAGGCCTCTCGCACCTACGAGACCTTCAGAGCCCGGACGGCCACCTGACCGCCCCCCAGGGCAATCGCAAGAAAATAGTCGCGCAGGCTCTGGCGCATAGTCCAAGCCTAGTGTTTACCACTCCGTCTTCCCTGCGGAGGCAGGGAACCATATGCACGGCTGATTGCACCGCAGTCGCTATGGGGTTCCCGCTTCAATC
>QKIM01000118.1 GCA_003249585.1 Deltaproteobacteria bacterium | reverse complement strand
GGCGCGAGAGCCCGAGCCCGAAGGCCCAGCCCACCCACTGGCCGGGGTCGATCCCCCCGGCCCGCAGCACGTTGGGATGCACCATGCCGCACGGGAGGAGTTCCACCCAGCCGCTTCCCTTGCACACGGAGCAGCCTGCACCGCCGCAGTTGGTGCAGCGGATGTCCAACTCGAATCCGGGCTCCACGAAGGGGAAGAAGCCCGGCCGGAGCCTCACCTCCATCTCCTGCTCGAAGATGGCCTCGAGGAGCTCCTTCATCATGCCGATGAGAACGGAGACATTAAGATCCTTGCCGATCATAAGCCCTTCTGTCTGGTGGAAGGTGTGCTCATGGGAAGCGTCGGTGCGCTCATAACGAAAGACCCGGCCGGGGAAGATGGCCCGGAAGGGAGGCGAGAACTCCTGCATGGCCCGGATCTGCCCCGGAGAGGTGTGGGTCCGCAACAGGTTGCCGTCGGTGAGCCAGAAGGTGTCCTGCATGTCGCGGGCAGGGTGGTCCTCGGGGATGTTGAGGGCCCCGAAGTTGTGCCAGTCGTCCTCGACCTCGAAGTAGTCGAGGACCCGAAAGCCCATCTGCTCGAAGGCCTTCTCCACACGCTCCTGGATGATGGAGATGGGGTGGAAGGTGCCCTGGCGCATGGGCAGGGGGCGGGACGGCAGAGAGATGTCGAAGTCATCTTCGCTGACCAGCGCCTCGAGCCGTTCGCGCTCGATGGCGTCTCGCCGGTTCACGATGGCCTCGGCCACCTCGTTCTTGGCCTGATTGACGGCCTGCCCCAATGCCTTCCGCTCTTCGGGCGCCACTTTGCCGAGGGATTTGAGGAGCGCGGTGACCGTCCCCTTCTTCCCCAGGTATTTTACCTCGAGATCCCGAAGCTGCTGCTGGTCGGCACAGGCCGCCACCGCCTCGAGGGCCTCGCTGAGCACGGACTGGATCGTGTCGAGCATACTCTCTCTCCTGCGGTGACCCTCCGGTCAGGGAGCCCGGCCCGATCGTGTCTCTCGGGCGTCTCCCCACGGGGGTCTGGTGGGGATGGACGACGGCGGGCGCCGCCCATCTGGGCGGATAATGCCAAAAAAGTCTTCAAATGCAAGGGATTTGACCAACATTCGGTCTTTTCACGCAATCTCCCGCCGGCCGCGGTTGCGCGCACTCTCGATTCCAAGTAAAGTGATGCCAACCCGAAACCGGAGTAGAACCATGACCATCAAAGACCTCCTCCCGCTCGTGCTGCTGATCTCCTGCGCCCGCTCCCACGAACAGTGCAAGCAGCCCCCAGAGCAACCCGTGAAACCGGTCACCCACACAAAAACCGTGCCCCGAAACCCTGTCGCGCCAGCGCGGGCAGTGGACAGAAAAGGTGGCAAAAAGACCATGGACACCACCCTCGACACCGCGGTCGCCGACCGCATCATCTCGACCCTCACCGGGAAATTTCCCAAGGAGTCTGGGCGCATCGCGCGGAGCGTCCGGCAGGTGGCCGCGTTGTGGCGGACCGACGTGGATGGGCCGGCGAAGACCTTCGAGACCCTGTGCACCACCCACTTCGCCGGTGATCCCAAGGTCCGCGCCGCCCTCTTCGACCGACTTGAGCACAACATGGAGATCCTTAAAGGGCACCAGACCCGCATCAACCTGGAGCTCAGCCGCCCGATCCACGTGGACCTGGGACCCAACCTCGCGGTGGACAAGCTCTTCGCGGCCTACAGCCCCTCAGCCCACCTCACGGAGGATCTCTACCGGTCCAAGATCGGGTTCATCGTTGCCCTCAACTTCCCGGCCTACTCCCTCAAGGAGAAAAACACTCTTGGATCCTCCTGGAGCAGACAGGAGTGGGCCTACGCCCGTATGGGGGATGTCTTCACCGAGCGCGTTCCTGCCGAGGTCAAGCAGCGCATCTCCACAGCCATGACCGAGGCCGACGACTACATCTCCCATTACAACATCTTCATGGGGAGCGTGGTGGACACCTCGAAGAAGTCCCTCTTCCCCAAGAAGATGAAGCTCATCTCCCACTGGAACCTGCGCGACGAGCTCAAGAGCCGCTACGCCGACAAGAAGTCCGGCCTCGCGGCACAGCGCACCATCTACGCCGTCATGAAGCGGATCATCGACCAGTCCATCCCGACTGCCGTCATAGACAAGGGGGATCACCTGTGGGATCCCATAGCCAACACCCTTGAGAAGGATGGAAAATCCGTCCCCGTGACCCGTGAGCCCGATACCCGGTACGCCTTCCTCCTGAAGAACTTTCAGGCCATGAAGGCCTACGATCCCTACTCCCCCACCTACCCGACCTACGTGGAGCGGGCCTTCGACCGCGATCTGGAGTACTCCTATGATGAGATAGAAAAGCTCTTCGTCTCCCTGGTGGGGAGCCCGGAGACCAAACAGGTCGGCACCCTCATCGCCAAGCGGCTGGGACGGCCCCTGGAGGCCTTCGACATCTGGTACGACGGATTCAAGACGCGCTCCGGCATAGACCCGAAGAAGCTCTCCGAGAAGACCCGGGGGCTGTACAAATCCGCCGATGATTTCCATAAGGGCATCCCCGTCATCCTCAGGAAGCTCGGATTCCCCGATGCCAAGGCCGCCTCCATCGCCGCCAGGATCCAGGTGGATCCCTCACGTGGTGCCGGCCACGCCGTCGGCGCCGAGATGCGCAGCGACCGCTCCCACCTGCGGACCCGGGTCGGCAAGGAGGGTATGGACTACAAAGGGTACAACATCGCCGTCCACGAACTGGGGCATAATGTGGAGCAGACCATCACCCTGCAGGACGTGGACCACTACATGATGCACGGCGTCCCC
>QKIM01000222.1 GCA_003249585.1 Deltaproteobacteria bacterium | reverse complement strand
ACTCCTTGCAAAAACCAAGGAAGAGAAGCAGCAGCTCAAGGACACCCTCCTCACCGCTTCCAATAAAAAACTCCTGAGACTTCACGAGATCGCCACGGTCATGAAGAGCCGTTTCGGCTCCAAGGACAAGGTCGTCGAGGCCGTCCTGACCCTTCAGAACCGGGTCAAGGATCTCCCCTACAAGGAGAAGCTCCAGTCCTTCAGCATCCCCAAGCTCATGGACCTGGTGAGCAGCTTCGAGAAGCGCGCCCGCAACGCGGCCGCAGAGAAAAAAGTCGGCAAGGAGTAATCCTTCATGACCAGATCGCCAATCAATCAACTCCCCGGGAAACTGAAAAAATCTCTGGGTTCCGACTTCCTCGCCGGAGCCGTCGTCACGCTGGCGACGGGACTCCTTTTCATGGGGCTCGTCCAGATCCTCATCACCGTCTGGCCTGCGGGCTGACCTCATACCAACAGTGGACGCAAGGGATCACAAGGCAACGATCCTCCTCCTCCCCGACACCGTCATCAACCAGATCGCCGCGGGGGAAGTCGTGGAGCGTCCGGCCTCCGTCGTCAAGGAGCTGGTGGAGAACAGCATCGACGCCGGCGCCGATCGCATAGAGGTCTCCATCGAACGCGGAGGCATGGGGAACATCCGCATCTCCGACAACGGTCGCGGCATCCCTACGGACCAGATCCGCATCGCCCTTGAGCGGCATGCCACCAGCAAGATCGACGCCGTGGAAGACCTGGAGACCATCAGCACCTTCGGTTTCAGGGGTGAGGCGCTCCCCTCCGTCGCCTCGGTCTCCCGTCTTCGTATCTCCTCCAGAACCATTCAGGAGGAGACCGCCTCCTGGGTGGAACTGGAGGGCGGCCGCGAGACCGGCCAGGGCGAAGAGGTGCTGGAGAACGGGACCTCCATCGCCGTACGGGACCTCTTCTTCAACATCCCCGCGCGGCTCAAGTTCCAAAAATCCGAACCCACGGAGACCGCCCATATCCACGACACGGTCCTGCGCTTCGCCCTTGCCAACCCCAGGATCCACTTCACCTTTCACAACGAGGCGCGGACCGTCCTGGATTTTCCACCGGACTCGAGCCTCATGGAGAGGGTGCGCGCCGTGCTCAGGCGGCGAGGCAAGGGGTCCGTGCGGGCGCAGCTCGTACACGGCACCACCGAACCCGGGTCTCCCGTGTCCGCCGAGATCATCGTCGCTCCGCCGGAGGTCTCCCTCAGAGACAGCTCCGGCTGCTATTTCTTCGTCAACGGACGCTTCGTCAAGGACCGGCTCCTTCTGAGGGCCCTCACGGGCGGGTACGGGACCCTCCTGGACAAGGGACGGTTTCCCGTCGCCGTGGTGTTCCTCACCCTCGATCCCCGTGAGGTAGACGTCAACGTGCACCCGCAGAAGACCGAGGTCCGCTTCCTGCATGAACGGGCCGTGGTCGCCGCCATCAGATCCTGCGTGACCCGGACCTTGGCCAGCGCGCCATGGACTCCGCTCAAGGCCATCTCGACCAGCGTTGACGCCACACAGGCCCCACGCGGTCCCAAACCCGTCAAATACCAGCTCCTCACCGAACAACAGTCTGGGGAGGAGGCGGGAGATTACGAAACAACACGCCGCAGGATCCTCGAACGGGTCGCGGCCTCCCCCCTGACCAAGACGGGCAGGGAGCCCTCCGGCTCAACGGGCCCGGCTGTGTCTGAGCGCAGGATGCCTCCGATGCTCCCCTTGAGCCGCCCCCCCAGGCCCCCGGTCGAGGCCGCACCGGCGCCCCCGGTGCCGGCGCAGACCACCGGCGAACCAGCCGATGGCGCGGTGTACCTCGGCTGTCATGGGGGGCTCTACCTGCTCTTCTCCGTGGGAGACCAGCTCCTGGTCCTGGACATGCACGCCGCCCATGAACGGGTCCGGTACGCCAGCATCCTCAAGGAGATGGACGAGAACGTCGTCCGTTCCCAGCTCCTGCTCTTTCCGGAGACCGTCCCGCTGTCCCCTCAGCAGATGGAGATCGCGCTGGCCAACCTCACCCTGCTGCGCCGCGCCGGGCTCGACGCCGAGCCCTTCGGCCCAGGCACGCTGGTGGTCCGGACTGTACCGGCGATCCTGACCAGCCCCAACGTCAAGGCCCTCATGGAGGATGTCCTCGAAGAAATCGAGACCGGAGGCTCCGGGGAGGATCTGGGCGGGCTCACAGGGTCCATCGCCGCGACCATGGCCTGCCACAGCGCCTACCGGAAGGGAGACACCATCAGCCCCTCCGCGGCCCGGCTGCTGCTGCAGAAGGTGGAAGCGCTCGAGTCCGGTGGGCACTGTCCCCACGGCCGGCCCGTCAGTTTCTCTCTCTCTCCCAAGGAGCTGGAGACCAGGTTCAAGAGACGATGAAGCGCCCCTTCTTCACCACCATCGAGGAGACCCTCGGGACCCTCTTCTCGGGCTCAGAGGAGCTCAGGGAGCTGTGGCAGCTGGTCCGGATCCGGGGCGCCTGGGAGCAGCTCCCCGAGATCATCCGGGCCAACAGTGCCCCGTTGGATTTCTCCGGGGGGGTGCTCACCTGCTCGGCCTCCTCCACGGTGTGGGTTCAGGAACTGAGCCTGAAACGCCCCCAGCTCAAGGCCCACATCGGGTCCATCCACCCTGACGCCGTCCCCGAACAGATCCGCTTCGTACTCAAAAAGATCGACCCCAAGAGAGCCCGCCCCGGCATCACCGAACAAAAACGCCCGCCACAGGCACCCAGACCGGGTTCTCCCGCCTGGCACACATTGCGGGAGGTGCGCGCGCAGGCACGGGAGATCAACGCCCCGTGGTGCCAGTGGTTC
>QKIM01000215.1 GCA_003249585.1 Deltaproteobacteria bacterium | reverse complement strand
GTCAGGTCACAATGTAAGGCATAAATTCATATTCATGCAAAATTGCAACCACGCCATCTCGCTTAGAGACACTTCAGCCCAAGGTTCAGTTGCTCTTTGTCGCGACTGAGCCCAGAATATTCTTCAGCGTCTTGAGTCCCTGCTCCCTCGCATCCTGGTCCATGGACGCGAAGAGCAGCGCATTGGCGAGCTCGGATGCTTCGCGCACTTTTTGTGCGAGGGGATGCCCCGATGCCTCGAGGCGCCGAGCGTAGTTGACGGCGCTCTCCCCCGCATTTCGGGGCAAATCGGAGAACGCCTCTGCGGAGACGAGCTCGGAGAAGAGCAGCGAGGCCTGAAAGGTGGTGAAGGAGGGCGCTCGGGCTGACCTGCTGCCGCGGAGGTTGGCCGCCGTCGGTTCACGAAGACTCGACCCCCTGCCCCGCCGGATCAAGAACACGACAAGCAGCGTGAACAGAATGGCCGGGGGGAGCAGCCGTGTTGCGGTTCGGCCGAATCCAGCCTTGGAGATGTCTGTTTTTCCCCCCGTCGCGGGCGCAGGACCTCGGGTCCGCAAGGTCGGGTCGAAGACCTTCCAGCCCGCCCCCGGATAAAAGACTTCGGCCCAGGAGTGGGCATCACGGGCGCGAAAAACGGTTTCTCCCGGAGACCAGCGGCGGGAAAACCCCGTCACCAGCCTGGCCCGCACTCCCATGGAGCGCAGCAGGAGGACGGCTGCAGAGGCGAAGAGGCCGCATGGACCTTTACGGGACTCGAAGAGGAAGGCGGCTACCGGGTCCCTGGTCTTCCCCCTCCTTTCATATGTTTCCCCATAGCGCAACTGCTCGAGGTAGCGGCCAACAGCCTTCACCTTGAGATCGACGCTGTCCAGGGTTCGGCCAATATCGTTCCCGAGGCGCTGCACCTCTTGCGGGATGCCCTCGGTGGAAAGGTACACGGCCCGCCCGAAGTCTTCAAAGGCCTTTGAGAACCGGACCCCTACCTCGCATCGGACACCGGGACGCGAGAGGAGGAGGGTCCCTGCACGCGTGAGTGTGCAGGTGCCCTGGCCTATGCTCCTGGCCGAGATGGTGTCCCAAGGGGCAAATCCGAAGCGGCTGTGGAAGAGGGAATACACGACAAAGGTCGCGTCGGTGGTGGACTCGGAGCGCGGAGCGGCGGCGACGGGGTCGACGGGGTACCATACACCCCTGCGGTAGGTACCCAGGACATGCCCTTTGAGATAGAGCCGCTCCATCCTGGGCGGGGCTCGACGGGCGGCAAGGACGACACGCCCATCGCCGGAAGCCGAGATCCTCCCGAGCCGGTTCAAATCGAAGATACTGGGAAATCTCGGTCCGGCATTGTTGTGCCCGAATCCTCTGGAGGGGAAGAACGGGAGGACTGCCCAGGCGATAAGGACGGCGCTCATTGCTGTTATCCCGCTGGACAGGAAGAGAAAGCTGCCCAGGTCCCTGTCCAGGACCTTCTTCGAGGCGAGCAGCCGCCCGACTTCCACCCGGTGGGATTCGAGTCCCAGCCGATGTTTGATGATGTGGTGGTGTTCGATGTCGTGCCGCAAAAGGAGGGTGAAGGCCCCTGCGATAAAAAAGACCATGAAGAGGGCAAGGAGGACGAGGTGAACGGTGGTGAAGGGGTAGAAGAGTGCCATCAGCGTGGCGCACACCGTGGTGGTGACGAAGAGGGTGAAGTGGTTCCGGAAGGTGAGGGAGAAAACCTGGGCGGCCAACAGTACCCCGTCTGTCACGAGGATGAAGGTGCTGACCACATCGCCGTTCTGAACGGCCCTGTACAGACAGAGTGAGAGGCCGGCCTCGCCCAGGAGGATGGTCGCTTTGCGAAGGATATCATTGGAGCGGACGAGGATCGGGAGGAAGACGGCCACTCCGGACGCGAGGCCCAGCGGGGCGGGCAGGGAAATCGCCTGGTAGGCCATGGCCGTGAAAAGCAGGGCACCAAGCAGGATGAGCTGGAAGGTCCTAAACGGCATGTTCCCCTGCCTCGCTCAGATCTTCTGGAATCAGTGGAATAATGAGCTCCCGGGGGGAGAGTTGAGGGAAGGGCCCTTCGTAGTGGCCGACCATGGAGAGAAACTCCAGGATGAGATCGATGTTCTCCATCCCCGCGACAGGGGGCAGATATCCGCCTCGGGTGAGGATGCCGACCTCAAGACCTCTTGTGAGGAGCAGATGCGCCATCCCCGCGGCATGGGAGATGAGCAGTTCGAAGCTGTCCTGGGCGCGCATATAGCCACCTGTCGCGTGGGGCAGGATGCTGTTCTCCACCTGGAGCCAGACCGGCTGGATGGGGGACCGGTTCTCGTTTCTGGTCACCAGTTGGCGGGTTCGCATGGACTGGGGCCAGTGGATGAAACGTGGATGGTCGCCCGGGCGGTATGGCCTGAGGCTGTAGTCGTTCTCCATGAGCCGTGTCAGCGAATCGGGGTTGAGCGACGCCGGAGGCGCTGAAGTCTCGGGAAGGATGTGGCGCTCCTCGGGGAGAGGGAAGAATCGGGCCACCTTGATCAGAGAGAAGGGAAAGGCCGTGGTGACAAAGAGTCCGTCGAAGGAGACCGCCCCCCGGTTGACGAAGGCGTGCCGGTAGAAGGTAGTTTGGGCGGTATTGGGCGGAATTTTAAAGAAATAACAGGGCTTGTCGACGACCATCCCGTTGATGACGTCCTTGATCTTGAGGGAGTAGACGGCGAAGATTCCGTGGGTGTTGCGCAGTCCCACCGAGAACAGGTAGGGGGAGAAGCGGACGATGGACCGGGGTGTCTTGCGAATGGGTTCCAGGCGTGAGACGGTCCACAGCGC
>QKIM01000064.1 GCA_003249585.1 Deltaproteobacteria bacterium | reverse complement strand
GGGGCGTCACCTGGTCCGCAGGAGCCCGCCCATCGAGCACTGGAAGACCGTCAGGGGCGAGATCACCAAGACTTGGATGGTCTACAAGGTCTCCACCACCGCCACCTCGGAGACCACCTGGTATTTTCCCTCGGCGACCTACACCTACACCGTCGACGGGAAGACCTACCGGTCGGACCGCATCCGGTACCGTGGCATTCCCTACTACCGGTCCCTCTCAAGGGCCGAGGCGCGGCTGCGGCGCTGGGAGGACGAACCTCAGGTCAAGGTGTACTACAACCCCCGGTATCCGAGCCAGGCGGTCATCGAGAAGCGCTCCTTCAGGCGCGTGGGGTGGGTCATCCGCGTCGGGGGCATCGGGGTCGCGGGCATGGGGGGCCTGATCTTCCTCACCGGGATCTTCTTTCTCATCCGATGCCGCCGCCTGCGTCGCTCTGCCGACCTGCCGTCCTGAAAATATCTGGGTCATACCTTGAAAAAAAAAGTTGTGCTATATATAGAGAAGCGTATCCGCCAGACGAGGAGAATTCCCCATGTTCCAAAGAGTGCTCCCGCTTCTTTTTTTGCTGCTCGGTGTCCTGTCCGGGTCCTGTGATCCCCTCTTCGGAGACGGGGAGGACCCTGACACCATGCGCATTAGTGGGGCGGGAGAGCCCGTCGCCGTGGGCAGCCGTGTCTTCCTGGGGTTCTATTTCCAGTCCAGCCAGAACCACGGTGATCTGTCCTATGGCTCCTTCCCCGTCCTGGCCGTCACCTTCAGCGATCCGGCCGTGGCACGGGTGATCGGCGTCACCGAGGAGAGCGACGGCCTGTGGCTCGAGGTGGTGGGCGAGGGGACCGGGACCCTCAAGGTGACCTTCGACGAGACCTGGTCACCGAAGCAGACCACCTCTGTCCAGATCACCGCCCAAACCCCTACCGGTCTGGAGTTTCAGCCAACCTGCACCGGGGCGGCCACGTTGCCGGGGGCGGTCTACAGCCTCCCCTATGCCCTCTCTGACGAAGAGGGGGATCTCGCGGGGAGCATCAACCACCGCGCGACGATCCTGGCTCCCGACGGCTCGGTCCTCGAGCCCCTGCCGTCGGCGTCCTGGTCCGAGACCCTCGAGCCCTGGACCGCAGCGCTGGAATTTACACCCGTTCCGGGGATCGTCACCGTATCCGTCGAGGGTTTCCCCGAGGCGACCAGGCAGATCCATCTGCTGGACACGACTACGGTGGAGGTGATCGAACTGACCAATGTGGAAACCAACATCAGGGACTCGGGGGAGATTGGGGTCGTCACCGGGGAGCTTGTCCTCCATGCCGGGGACGCCACGGTCTGCATGGAGCGCTCCGCCTCGGAGATTCTGCACTGGGAGGTGTTGTCAGGAGACGCCGCGCTCTGCGCGCTGGCCGCCATGCCCGAGTGGTCCCTGGAGATGTCGCCCTGGCGCATCGAAAACCGGGGAGAGGGGCCGTGCACCGGGGAGCTCTCCCTCGGTGAGGGGAGCATCGCGCCTCCCGTGACCGTCGACATCCCCTAGCGCGACAGCCAGTCATCGGCGGGTGTGCTTTGCCGAGCGCTCGTTTCATCCTTACGGCGAAGGTGGCAAACTCTGGGCCACGGCGACAGGGGCGGGACCGATGGTGCTGTTGACAGTATCATTCCCAGACCGGTACGGTGGATGCGCTCCGCATGAGTGCGCCATAATACTGTGCCCGCTTGACCGTGGGGTGGTCCTTCAAGAAGGACACAGCCTCGCTATGGGCTCTTGTCACGAGATCTCGGTACAGGGGCAGAGCGCGTTTCCTGATGACCCGACCGTTGATGAAAACGGTAGGTGTTCCCCGGACACCGAGGGCATGGGCCTTGTTTCGGGTGGCAGTAATGAAGCGCTTGTGTTTGCCCGACCGCATGGCCTGTGCAAAACGCCGCATATCGCACCCTGCGCTGCGGGCGAACCCGGGGATCAGGTCTGTCCTGAAAGAATCGGTGCCGCCCTCGTATGCACGCCGAAAGAGCTTCACGAGGCGCTTTACACCATGCGGTCCCTTTTGAAGATACACTTCCTGAAGCGCCTGGTGGAAGGCGACCGCCTTTTTATGGAAGGGCAGCGGGTAGTGGAGGAAGACGATCTTCAGTCCCCTGGGAAAACCGTTAGGGGCCGTTTTGTCTCCATTGAGGAGGGGGAAGAGGATATCCAGGAGATTGTTCGTGAACCGGCACTCTGCGTCGTAGGCCAGCGTCAACACTACCTCCGCATCGGGGTCGCCCATGAAGGGGAGCCCCGCCGAAGGGAGGCTGAATCGAGTGGTCGTGCTCAACCGTCGATATTTCCGGCGGTAGTTTTTCACGCGCTTCATGACCCAGGCAGCCTGGTGGAGCCCCTTGCCGACGATGTGCTCGTACACGTGCCGGCGTTCGACGCCGGAACGCAGCACCTGTCTCGCATGGCGCAGTTCCCTGAGCACCGCACCGTGGATTCTGTCATAGGGCAGCGCACCGGACATGAACCTGCCGTTGATGAAATATCCCGGGATGCCGTGGATGCCGAGTCTGGCACCCCAGCTCATTCGTTCACGGAGTTTCGAGAGGTGGCGGTTGGAAGTGATGGCCGCGCGGACCCTTCCTCCGTCAGCACCTCCCTTGCCGACAGCCCAGCGTACGAGGTTTTCCACCGTGAGATGCTGCCGATTGTCCAGCAGATGATTCTGGAAGGCCCAGAACCTGGGCGTATTGCCTGTTTGCTTAAAAACCTCCATCGCCGCCATGGCCGCCCGCATTCCGCCCTTGTGATAGGCCATCGGGTGCAGGAGCAGGACGAGGCGGACGTC
>QKIM01000650.1 GCA_003249585.1 Deltaproteobacteria bacterium | reverse complement strand
CAAGCATTTGCAGCCAGTTGGCAATCACCTGGACCCCACCCCGGCGGTGGACCAACCTCCATAAATGGGACAATCCTGGCGGTAAGGGGAGCGTGAAAGTAGGAGCTGAATTCGTCAGGATGAAAAAAGATGCATGCGCACTTCTCATTCTGCGAGACGAAGACGATGCATGCCCCAAAGTAACGGCGCCCCTCGTCTCTGCACAGCTCAGAACCCTGAACCTCCCCTTCCCCGTCGCATACGTGCTTTTGCGTCCAGAGTACGAAGTACTCTTTTTACCGTGTCTTCACCTAATGGGTCAAAATTATCCGCCTTGGGTTGGCGACGGGGAACGCCACAGAGGTATCAAGGAGTGGCTCACCCAACAGCTGCCTCGTGGGATTTCGTACAAGCCGACCATGGACCAGCTGCCCATGACGCAAAAAATTGATCTCGATGTCCTGAGAGCAGCAGATGTACCTTCCTTCGGAAGCCTGGAGCGGGCTATCCGTTTTCTTGCGGCCAACGCCGGAACGGCTGGTCACGTCTACCCTTAGACGCCCTTCTCCAATATCCATGTGAAAACAGGGAAAACTACTCGGGTTTGATGGTGAGGTCGAGCTTGGCGCGCAGGGACTGGTGGGTGGCGCTGACGTGGAAGGTGAGGAGATCGCGGACGAAGGGGCTCTCGTCGGCCAGCTGGCCGAGGCGCTCGGGGGTGAGCGGGATCTCGATGACCTGCTGGAGCTCCTCCCAGGCCACGAGGCGGATGGCCTCGTAGAGATCGCCCGTGAGGAGCAGCCCGATCCGGTTGCCCATCATCCACACGGAACGCCGCCAGTTGCCGGAGTTGAAGGCGATGTCCTCCTTTTTGGCGAAGAGATCCGTGACCTCCTTGTTCACGCGGTAGGGGAGATCCTTCTTCAGTTCCTGGGCCTTGGAGTCGATGACGTCGGAGGTCTTGAACTGGCGCCGCTTGTACTTGGGATGGAAGGCGCGGGACAGGGCGCTGAAGAAGATGGAGAAGTCCTTGGGCAGAAAGCCCGAGGCCAGGATGAACTTGGGCCGCGCGAGCTCCAGGGCGCGTCCCAGAAGGAAGCGCAGGGTCACTGGGAGCTCCCCGCGGGTCTGCTGCCCCACGATGAGGACCGGGGGTGCGTGGCAGGCCACGGTGACGCCGTGGTAGGTGTCGCCGGAGTCGGTGTAGAGGCCGGTGCTGCGGGCCCCCAGAACCTTGGCGGTCTCCGAGTAGATGGCCGCGAGGTCCGACGGGTCCACGGGGGAGACCTTGTCACGGGTGGAGAGCCCGAGGGCGCCCAGATCGCTGCCGAAGAGCGAGGGGGCGGCCTCCCACAGGGCCTCGAAGACGTCGGCCATGATGTCGATGTCTTCGATGTCCTCGATGGCCGCCTTGTCCGTGTCGTCGAGTTTGTCGGCATAGTTCACGCTCACCTGAGTGACGGGGATCATGTGCTTGGTCAACCACGCCTGCTGCTCGTCGGTGAGCTCGCCCATGAGCTTGAGGATCTGGTAGTAGAGGAACTGCTCCTCGACGCGCCCCGTGGCCTCGTACTCGCCGCAGAGGCTGCGGAGGATGCCCAGGTTCGTGGGGCGCTTGCGGGCCAGGAACTCCTCGTGGGCGATGAGGGCGTCGCGCTGTGACTCGTCGGCGCCGTAGATGTCGATGAGCTTCTGGCGCAGGTTGTCCAGATGGGGGTTGAGGGTCAGGGACTCCTCCATGACGGCCACGGCCTGCTCGGCCCTGGACTCCATGCCCAGGTACAATGTGGCCAGGCGGTTGAGCATGGAGGCCCGCTCCTCGTCGCTGTAGGACTTGCCGGACTTGCGCTCCAGCAGGGTCTCCAGGATGTGAGCGGCCTTCTCGGCGTCGCCCTGGACCTCGTAGAGGTTGGCCAGGCCGCGGAGGACCTTCTCGTTGGCCGGGGCCCGTTTCTGGGCGATCTCAAGAAACTCCTGGGCCAGCTCCATGTCGCCCTGGGTCAGGGCCACCTCGCCGGCGCGGATGTAGAAGGGGAGCTTCTCCTTGTCGTCGGTGAGCTCCACGTGCTGCACCAGCACATCGAAGGCCTCGTTGTCCCGCCCCAGCCTCTCGGACAGGTCGGCGATGGAGCGCATGAGGGGCAGGTCCTCCTCCGTGGCCAGGTCGACCTCGCGCCAGCAGTTCACGTAGCACTCGAAGGCCGCGCTCTCGTTGCTGAGCTTGTTGAGGTAGAGATCTCCCAGGGAGCGGTAGAGCTGGTTGCGCGCCTCGGGGGTCTCGGCGGCCTCTGCCTGGGCGCGGAGATACCCCGCCGCCTCACCCTGATGGCCACGCTCGAGGTGGTAGTCGATGAGGGCCTCGATGGCGGGCAGGTGGTCGGGCTTGATGCGCACGGCCGCCTCCCACATCTCCAGGGGGCTCGCACCCTTGCGCTGCTTGAGCTCGGCGTCGGCGGCGTAGCACAGGGCCACGGCCACCTCGGCGGGATACAGGGACACGTCCTTGTGGTCCTGGATGCCCGTGAGGAGCTTGGTGGTCTCGCGCCACCGCCCGGAGTGGTACCGGATCTCGCCCAGGGTGATCTTGATGAGCAGCTCCTCGGGGTGCTTGCGGTCGAGCTCCGTGAGCAGGGTGACGGCGCTCTCGCCCTTGCCCTGCTTCTCCATCATCTGGGCGTACTTGCGGCCCAGCTTGGCCACCTTGGAGGGCTCGTCCTTGAGCTTCTTCAGGGCGTTCTCCAGGAGCTCCGAGGCGTAGGACCACTCCTCGCGCAGTTCGGCCAGATCGGCCAGGGTCAGCACGGCCTCGACCTGGTTGGGATCGTACCGGAGCGCCTCG
>QKIM01000302.1 GCA_003249585.1 Deltaproteobacteria bacterium | reverse complement strand
GATCAGGGCCGCATCGAGTTCGTCTTCAATGACGGCGCAGGCACCTGGGACAATAACGGCGAGCAGAATTACAAAACCCTGCTCCCGGAATTCTGGGTCTCAGGCGGCGCCATCACCGCCTCCCGCCCCTGAAACAGTAGTTTATCCATTGAATGAAATCTTCGACTATCAGGGGTTGAAAGTTGCGACGAACAGGTTGTTGGGGCCCGTAGTCGTCAGGGTGTTGGGACCGAAATCCGCCGTTCCAGAGAAGTATCCCGTCACATAGATGACCTGCCAGTCGTCCACGGCGATTCCCATGCCCGAATCGGTCAAGGAGGCATAGGAGTCGCTGCCCGCCCGAAGCGCCCGGACGAAGGCGCCCGAGGGGTCCATCTTGGCCACGAAGATGTCATCCGCGCCGGCCGTTGTCAGCGCGGTCCCGTAGATCGTCGTGTCTCGGAACTGTCCGGTGATGTATACATTGTCCTCGTTGTCCACGGCGATGCCATAAGGTGTCTCGTACCCGGCGCCACCGCCTTCGACGACTTGAAGGAAGGCCCCCGCCGGTGAAACGCGGACGATGAAGGTGTTGTAGGTGCTGTCGTTGACGTAGAAGCTGCCGAAAGAGATGTTGCTGACGAAATTGCCGGTCACCAGGACGTTTCCGGCACGATCAAGGGTAATGGCGGTCCCTTTGGCATGCGCAGAGCTACCGTTCGATGCACTGAGGGCCCAGACGAAGCTGCCGTCGGGGTCGACCTTGGCGAAGAAGACGCTGTCGTTGTTGGCGGACAGGCCGGTGCCTCCAAAGGTGGCGTTTTGGGTGTAGGAACCGGTGATATAGGCATTCCCCTCGGCATCCACGGTGATTCCTTGTGCCCGGTCTACCTGGTTTCCTCCGCCAAAGACGGCCCAGAGGAAGCTGCCAGAGGCATCGAGCCTCGCGATGAAGACATCATCGGAGTACGCAGTGGCATTGAGGAGTGTGGAGCCGAAGTGGGCGTCGCTGTTGAAGTATCCTGTGATGTACGGGTTGCCGGAGCTGTCCAGGGCGATCCCCGTAGGGGTAATGTTCCCGTTCTCACTGAGTGCCTGGGTGGCCCACACGTCGTTGCCGTCGGTATCCATCTTGAGGACGAAGGCGGAGACGCCAGGGGATTCGAACGTCGTCGCGTCGAAGGTCGCGGCACCGGAGAAATACCCCGTCACAAAAAGGAATCCTGATGGGTCGAGCGCAATGCCGGTCCCTGAACTCCAGCTGCCGGGAATGCTCTTGGCCCAGAGGACGTTGCCATCGATGTCGAGCTTGGCGATGACCGCATTGTACGAACCGGAATTCCCATCGATGTAGGTGGAGCCGAGGGTGATACCTCCCCGGAATTCTCCGGTGACGTAGGAGTTCCCTCCGGCGTCGACCACGATGGCTTTTCCGGATGTCTGATATGAGCTGTTTGCGCCCATGATCGCCCATTCCGGGAAATACTGCATGTCGTAGACGCCGTTGTCGGCCGGCGTGTATTCGTCGGGGCCGAAGCCGTCGGTCCCCGTCGTGTCACAGAGGAGCCAGGAGAGACCACCGTCGAGGGTCGTTCGGAAGGCGTAGTCGTAGACTCCGCCCAGTGATGGCGTCAGGATGCCGGAGTACTCGTCCTCATCTCCCACGTCCGTGGTGTAGGTGGAGGAGGCCCAGATCCATTCACCATCTGGTGCTGTTCCCCGCGGACCCCAGCCCACTTCGGTCGAGAGGAAGTTCGCTGCCCCTGCGGCAGGCGTGAGGCCCGGTTCGTAGACCAGGGCCGTGACCGGATCCGAGGTGTCCCGGATGAAGGATGTGGTCGAAGCGGTCATGAGCTGGCAGCGGTCCACGAGGCAGGGGTCGTTGGGAGCGCCCGGAGTGCCCAGGTCGCCACCCGTGAGGGCGGTCTGCTTGGCGTGGCACCAATGGGCCGCCGCATCGTTGAGGACCTCGGGCGAGGCGTCGAGGGCCGAGGGGGAGAGAGTGAGGGCAGCCCCCATGACGTGGTTGAAGGAAGCGCTCCAGGTGACGCTGTCGAGCTCGGTGACCGGGACCCCGCCGCTGAAGCGCTGAACCCGGATGGTCCCCTGGGAGCGGACCAGGGCGGGCATGCCGGGGAAGGCGAGATGGGCCGTGTAGCCGCCGTTGACACTCGAGTCGGCGGACGTGCCCACCACGTAGTAGCCGTGGGGCTCGAGGACCGTGGGCACCGGGATCACGGCCGTGGCGTCGGTGGAGCCGTTGTCCACGGTGAACCCCACCTCCGTGAGGATCAGGGTCGAGTCGGTGGTGTTGTACACCTCGAAGTACTGCCCGTTCGCCTGCGGGGTGGCGTGCAGGGGCTCGATCATGATCTCGGTAATGGCAAGATCGCCGGGACCGGGGGTGGCGCCGGCGTAGCAGGTGACGGGGTCGGTGACCAGAGCGCCGTATCCCGTGTCACATCCGCAGTAGGCAGCGATGGTCCGGTTGTTGTCCTTGCAGGAGGCATGGGGCTGGCACGGACCCGAGTCGGTGATGCCGTCGCAGTTGTTGTCAATGTCGTCGCAGATCTCGAGAGCCCCCGGATTGATGGTCTCGACGCCGGGATAGCAGTCGGTGTTGTTGGGAGCGTAGCCTGTGGGCTGGATACAGAAGAGATCGGGTGCCGAGCCCTCGTCTCCGTAGCCGTCGTTGTCACTGTCGGGGTAGAAGTCGGTGCAGGAGTCGTGGCAGGAGGCACCCGTGGCGACGCTGTCGTCGCAGTCGGGGCCCAGGTCACAGCCGTCGCCGTAGCCGTCCTGATCGAGGTCGGAGCAGGTCTCGCAGTCGTACCAGTGGTT
>QKIM01000530.1 GCA_003249585.1 Deltaproteobacteria bacterium | reverse complement strand
CATGGAGAGGGAGTCATCGATGACGAAGAGGATGTCCACTTTGGTGTTGATGCGTGCCAGTTGGGGCATGCAGGTCGCCTCGTTGTACGTACACGCCGCAGTGCACCGGAGGCTTCCGCCCCGGTGTCCGAGCGCCTCACAGCTCATCTCACCCAGGTCGTCGCCGTCACATTCTTCGCCTGGGTCGATCACCCCATTCCCGCAGCCGTCCTCGCACCCGGAGAAGTCCAGCAGGCAGTCGTCGCCGCACACCAGGGCTCCGGCGGCATAGCCGTAGTCACTGCAACTCCCCTCGACGCCAGACGCAGATTCGCACTCTTCACCGGACTCCAGCACACCGTTTCCGCAGAGCCCCTCCGCCAGGACGACACAGGTCCCCGCGCTGCAGACCAGATCTCCGTCGCATCCCCCGTCGGGAAGGCAGCTGCCGCCCTCGCTTCCGGCGGGGATCCTTTCGGCGTCGTCACATCCCGCCAGCAGCAGCGCACACACCAGCAGCGTCATTGTTTTTTTCATCCTGCACCTCCTGAACGATGGTTTTCCCGATGTGCGACCGGCATTTTCCCCGAGACACTCATCGGAGATGTCCCGTGCGGCCGCATCTGCACTCTTGGTGTGGCCCGCTCTCCCCAGCGGACGGCACTTTCTCGGAAAAACCCATAAGTCCCTGATCTAAAATACACTATACTTTCGCAACAAGATCAACGAATGGAAATCCCCCCTTGACCACCTAACGCCTGTTAGGTATCATGGGGTCGAGGGAGCCCCCCTTCTCCACCAAAGGAGCCGTCCCATGTGCGATCTCAGAGTTGGAACATCAGGATACGACTACCTGGACTGGGTCGAGACCTTCTACCCCGAACAGCTGGCGCGCAGTGAATTCCTTCCTTACTATGCCCGGCAGTTCAGCACACTGGAGCTCAACTTCAGTTACTACCGCATGCCCTCCAGGGAACAGATGGAGCGCTTTGCGCAGGCCCCTACGGGGAACATGGACTTCGCCATCAAGGCCCACGAGTCTCTGACCCACCGGGTGGACCCCGTCTCCTGGCGGGAACACGCCCGTGCCTATCTCCGCGGCATCGAGCCCCTGCTCGAACACGACCGGCTCAACGCCATCCTCCTCCAGTTTCCCCACAGCTTTCACTACACCCCGGAAAACCGGCGCTACCTCGATCAACTCATCGGCGCCCTGGGACGGCTGCCTCTGGTGGTGGAATTTCGCGGCGCCGAATGGATGAGCGACCGGGTCTTCGACGGGCTGCGGCGCCGGGAGGTGGGCATCTGCATCACCGACGCCCCCCGGCTCAAGGGGCTCCCCCCGTCCATGGACGTCGTCACCTCCCACACCGCCTACATCCGGTTCCACGGGCGCAACGAGGAGAACTGGTGGGGCTCCGACGCCGCTGCGCGGTTTGACTACCACTACGCCCCCCGGGAACTGGAGGGCTGGATCCCCCGGATCCGAACCATCGTCTCCATAGCACGTAAGGTTAGAATATATTTTAATAATCACCGCCGCGGCCAGGCTCCGGACAATGCACGGGCATTGAAGACGCTCCTGAAAAAGGCGGGGGTCATCACCGAAGGGGGCTGATCGTGGAGCGCCGGGTGGTCCACATCAACATCACCAACTTCATGGCTGCCGTGGAGAGCGGAAGGGACCCCGGGTTGCGGGGGCGCCCTTTCATCATCGCCGCCGCGGCCCAGGCCCGCGACGTAGTCCAAGGCGTCTCCGATCAGGCCTTCCTCGAAGGAATCCGGCCCGGGCTGCCCCTCAACGTCGCGCTCAAACGTCTCCCAGGCTGCCCCGTCCTGCCGCCCGACGGGGATCTCTACGACACAGCCCAACGCGCTATCTACGATCTCGCCGCCCGCTTCTCCCCCACCGTCGAACTCCGCTCCAACGGGCACATCTTCATCGATCTCACAGGGACAGGAAGGATCTTCGGTCACTCCATCGATGCCGCCGCCGCCATCAAGCAGGAATTCCAGACAGCCCTGGGGCTCGACCCCACCACGGCCCTTGCGGTCAACAAGGTGGTCTCCAAGGTAGCCACGAGAGTGGTCCGGCCCCGTGGGTTCGCATCGGTCCCTCCCGGGGAAGAGGAACCCTTCATGCACCCGCAGCCGATTCTTCTGCTGCCGGGAATCGGGCCCCGCCTCGAACTGAAGATGAACGCCCTCGGGATCCTTCTCATGGGGGAGCTCGGAGACCTCAGCGATCCCCAGGCCATTGTTGCCTTCGGTCCCCAGGGCCCCGAGCTACGGCGCCACGCCCGGGGGATAGACACGGACCCTGTCCTGAGAGGGCCCTCCGCGGGGGGATGTATCACCCAGAGCCGTATCCTCGACACCGACAGCAACGACCCCGAGATCCTCCTCGCTCACCTGGCCCTGCTGTGCGAACAGGCAGGGTTCCTCCTGCGCTCCCGCGAGCGCTCCGCGGGTCGTCTCCTGCTCCAGGTCCAGTACAGCGACATGAAAATCGCCGCGGGGCAGCTCACTCCTCCCGCGCCCGTCCACCTCGACCGGGACCTCTACCGGATCGCCGCGACCCTGCTGGAACGCGCCACCCGGCGGCGCGTCCGGGTCCGCCGCCTCACCCTCTCCCTGCAGCATCTGCAGACCGGGAGCACACAGCTCGATCTCTTCGCCCCACCCTCCGATCATACACTGCAGGAAGCAATGGACCGTCTGAAGACACGCTTCGGCAAACGCTCCATTTTGCGGGCCAGCGCCCTGGGAGTTCCATGAGTGCCACCTTCGTCCCGCTCCATCTGCTCTCCAACTACTCCCTGCTGTATGGCGCCAACCACATC
>QKIM01000325.1 GCA_003249585.1 Deltaproteobacteria bacterium | reverse complement strand
CAAGGTGCTTCTGGTCACGGGGGACGGAGACTTCGTCCAGGTGGTCCGCGCGCTGCAGAACATGGGGTGTCGTGTGGAGGTGCTGGGGCTGGACAACGTCTCTGCCGCCCTGCGCAGGGAAGCCGATATGTTCGTGAGTGGGTATCTGGTTCCCGACCTCATCCCCCTCAACCCCAAGGGCGTGTCGTGGGGCTGTGTGGGCTCACTGGTTCGGGGGACCTGTTATCACTTCGACCAGGAGAAGGGGTTCGGCTACCTCAGGTACCTGGTCAGGATCGACGAGGGGGTGTGGAACACCGCCTCCAGAAACCGGGGAGACTCCATCTACCGGACAGCCTTTTTCCACTTCTCCGCCCTTGAGGACGACTCGGTCAAACGGGACCTGCCCTCCAGGGACCATATCTTCGAATTCAGGCTCGAGGAGAATCAGCGGGATTCGGAAAACCATACCGCGAAGGAAATCCGGCTCATCTCCACGCAGTGAGGTCCCGTCCCTTCTGTCATGGGATGCACCATCCCCGCTGTCCCCATGTCTTCCTGCTATTTTCGTTGGAGCGGGATACGGGGTTCGAACCCGCGACATCCAGCTTGGGAAGCTGACACTCTACCAACTGAGTTAATCCCGCAGCGATCACGTTCATACCCACATCCCAAGGTTTTGGCAATAGTTTTTTTTGAGGATTGAGACAGGCGCCCAGTTGGCCAGCCAGGACGCATGACACAGCGCTCCGTTTTGACATGATGCGTCATAAGATATTGAAGGAAAACGATAATTTTGATTACTCAGCGTTGACATCCTGCGCCTCAACCCCTACACTTGCCAGGTGCCCGGGGTCCTCCCGGGCGACTCGATCCCTACTCCGCACTTCAGCGGGAGACCAGCGATGCTCCGGAATCTCCTTATCTGTCTGTCTTTGACTCTGCTCTCTTCCTGCATGGACGAGGTGGACATCTCTATAACCTCGCCCGAACCCGGGGCCAGCTTTGCCGCAGGAGAGCGTGTGACGGTGACCGTTCGCAGTGATGTGGGGCCGATTCTGGTCAACGACGAGATCATCACTTCGAAGAACCGGGCCCAGGTGACCCTGCCCCCCGTGGACGGTCTGGGCTTCATCAAGGCCTCAAAGCTCCATGACCCGCTCTTCTCCGTGCGGTCCTATCTCCAGGGGGATTTCATCCCCATCAGCGATTACAACAGCGGCACCATCAAGACCCGCCTCGGGGTGGACATCCTCAACAACGAGGAGGTCTCTTTCGCCCTGCTGTGTGCCCAGATGATGGAGGGCGAAGAGCTGGTGGGCTATATGGAGAACCCCCTCGAGGTGGAGACGGAGATCGCTTTCATTCCCGTGACCATCACGGTCACGACCACGTCGGTCATCGCACCGGAGATAGAGGTCACCCTCTACTTCGTCGATGATGTCCTCTACTTCTATTCCCTGCTCCACGATGTGGTCATCGACTATGAGACGACCGCCGCGGGCCTCGACTCATCGGGCCAGGCGTACTACGAATTCATGGAGGTCAGTGGAAAAGTGGTGCTCACTCCCGAGGACTCCGATCTCGTGGACATGACGGCGTCGGCTTCGGAGCCCGAACTCACCGACGATGGAGGGCTCCCCCAGGAGGCCTTCTCCCCCATCATCGATGCGCTGGACGAGAAGGTGCTCGAGGCCATCGCCGGGACGACGCGAAACTCCTCCCGGGTGGTGTTCAATACGCTCATGACCACGCTGATCCCCGAGGTCGTGCTGGAGTTCGCCAATCCCATCAGTCAGGACACCCGTGTCGAGACCCTCGACGTGATCGCCGACGATATCTTCCTCAGTTACGGAACCTTGGTGGAGGCGGTCACTCCCATCTATGCCCAGCCTCAGCACGGGGTGCTCAGGCGCACCCACTCGGACGACACCGTCGAGGACGGAATGACCATCACCTTCGGCAGTCCGCTGGTGAACCAGATCGCCTTTGCCATCTGGGACGCGGGCAACACCAACAACATCGTCTACTCCCGAAACGAGCTGTACGATCTGGGGATGGAACGGCTCGGCGGCAACTACGACAAGCTGCGGGAGTCGGAGATCAATCTCCTCCTCCCCCCTATCCTGGAGTGGGAGGATGACGGCCCCTGGCTCGTCCTGGGCGGCATCCGCATCACCATGCGCATGGACGGTGTGGATGACACGACGGCGACCACGGCAGGGAAGGTACCCGTGTATTTTCAGCAACATGGTAACGCCATGATCCTCATGCGCGACGAGACGCGGGAAGTGCAGTTTTATGATGTCGGTTTTGACAGGATGTCGGGGTTTGTGGATTATAATAAAGTTATCAAACTGTTGCAGACTGCCGTCCCGGGTGTGGTCAGCGATCTCTTCTCAAGCTTCCCCATCATCAAGATGACCTCCTCAACGCTGCCCATGCTCAATGGGGATCCGGGACCCAAGGTGCTGACGGTGCTGAATCAGGTTGAACAGGGAGTCAACTACTGGAAAATGCACCTTTCTTTTCAAAAATTAGACTGAGGCGCCCGACAGGGGGATCCCCACCGGAGGGAAGAAAAGCGAAGGACCCCAGGGGGTACCGGAAGACTTTGGAAAATAATTGAATTCTGTTGTTGAAAAGAACGGGGCAAACGTGTAGGGCCATAGGTATACCCAGTTCGAACCGAGAGTTTTTCGGGTGAGCGTGGGCTCAGCGGGTGGTGACAGTGGCAGTGTGATCGGGGAGTCGCAGGGACGACGCAGGGTTCGAACGGGCATGGATCTGGGCAGATCATGGTTTCTGCCCGGTTTGGCCCATCGGGGCTGTAATATCGACACGGAT
>QKIM01000004.1 GCA_003249585.1 Deltaproteobacteria bacterium | reverse complement strand
CCTTCTCGGCCAGCGTGAGGTTGAGAGTGGGCGCCAGGGAACCCTTGGCATAAGCGATCTCGGTTCGTTCGATGTCGGTCCCGACGATGGCCTTGGCTCTCTGCAGCAGCATGGCGCGCAGCACTTTCTTTCCGGCGGTCGCCCCCGGGACCGCCACGACGTCCTTTTGGAAGCCGACTTCATATCCGTCTGGGAGTGGGACAGGGTCCTTCCCGCCCACAGTGGCGAAAAGCTGCGTCAGCGCCTCGCGAGCATCGCGCCATGCCTTCTCCTGGGCCTTGCGGTCACTGTGCGTAGCCACGGGGGCCACCAGGTAGACTGACAGCCGGGACGTGGACTGCCCAAGCGCCTTGTACGTGTCCTTCTCCACGAAGAATCCCCTGTACGCCCCCCTGAGCACCACTCCCTCGGGAGAGAGGCCAAAGCGGCCCGGCAGCGCCATCGCAATATACTCGATATACTTTGCCTCGACCCCGGACGCCACCAACTGGAAGGATAGAGACGTGATGTGCTTTTGAAGATGCTGCACGAAGCGCAACCGCCTGTTCCCTGTCACGGGGGACACCCGCGGCTTGGGAGTGGCCGCCTCATGAGGGGCAGCCTTCTTGTTCCCCCCGGGCAGGGTCATGGAGGCGGAGGCCCCGGTGGGCGGCTGGGGAGCATCGCCCGACTTTTGTCCAGAAGAACAGGAGACCAGCATGAAGAACAACCCGAACAGAAGCGCGAAATGTGTAGACATGGGATCGTTGTACCACACCCTGTCCTCTTGTTGAAGCCAGGTGACTCCGGTTACCGGGAGGGTCAGGAGCCATCTCCCCCGGCCGCATCATCCGACCTCCGGAGGCGATCAGCACGCTGGAATATCGACACGGCGTCTACGCTCCGATCGGACCTGGGTGCCCTCGGCGGCGAGCTACAGATCCCGGACGCAGCGGACGGAGAGGGCATAGCCTGTGCCCCAGGTCTCCCAGCGCCCGATGGTGTCGGCGGAGTAGGTGCCCCCGGAGGTGAGACACCGGCGCCAGGGGGCTGCGCCGGTCATGGTGGAGGTCCAGAAGTATCCAAAGACCGGATAGTTGTATGATCCCCCGCTGGAGGTGACCATGCCGCCCAGCAGCGCGTTGAACCCCGTCGAACCGCCGACCTGGAGCTCGGTTCCCGCCGGCGCCCCCCGCCACTGCTCCAGATCGGCTGTGGCCGGGTCCATGCCCGCCGCGATCTCCAGGGCCTTCCATTCTTCGTCAGTAGGTACCCTCCAGCCAGCCGGGCAGATGCCCCTGGTGCCCGCGACGAGGGTATAATCCATGAGTTCGTACCACTGGTAGAGCCCCGCGTAGGTGTCGCACATGGCCTGCTCGTTGTTGTAGCAGTACTTCTCGATGATCCCGTTGTCGGCGGCCTGCTGCGAGGTGGGGATGACGGTCCCCACGTCGAGGTTGGACGCCATCCAGCACAGCCCGCCGATGGCCAGGGTCGGATAGGTCCTGCCGTCCCGGACGTCTTCCAGGAGCGCACCGCAAGCCCAGTCCGAGAGACAGGCCGCGGTGTCGATCTGGCAACTGGCGTCACAGGTGAGGGCCCCGCTGAACAGGCCATAGTCCTCGCAGAGGGCGCCCCAAAAGTCGCTCCCGTCGCAGGCCTCGGTCCCGGTGATGGCTCCGTCGCCGCAGACCCCGCCCAGGCATCCCGTGACGTCGAAGGTGCAGTCGCCACTGCAGCCGAGCGTCCCCCCTCCGGACCACCCCAGACTCGCGCAACTGACAGCACCGAGCTCGGTGCCATCACAGACCTCGGTACCGGCCGCAATCACCCCGTCGCCACAGACCCCCCCGAGGCACCCCGAGAGGTCGAGCGCCGAGCAGTCGGAGGCACAGGCCAGCTCGCCCCCTCCATGATACCCAAGGTTCACACAGGTGTATCCCGCGAGCGCCGTCCCGTCACAGGTCTCGGGGCCGTTGAGGACTCCGTCGCCGCAGTACTCCTCACAGGTGGAAGGGTCGAGTTCACACTGGCCGTTGCAGGAGAGGACTCCGGCATAGAAGCCGTAGTCCAGGCAAGTGGCCAGGCAGGTCACGCCGCTCATGTCGGGACCGTCACACACCTCGGTACCGTTGATGATCAGGTCGCCGCAGAAACCGCCCGTACACCCCGAGGAGTCCAGCGTGCACCCGTCCGAGCAAACCGGCTGGCCACCTTCATGAAAACCCAGACTCTCACAGGTCGCCCCGCCGAGGTCGGTCCCGTCGCAGGTCTCGTTGGCGTCGAGGACACTGTCACCGCACAGGTTTCCCAAACACCCCGTCACATCCAGTTGACAGTCGGCAGCGCAGGCCAGCGCACCGCCGCCCGGGTATCCCAGCCCGGCGCAGGTCGCCCCCCGGAGGTCGGTTCCGTCACAGGGCTCGGCGGTATTTGCGATCCCGTCACCACAGACCGATTCCCGCCCAAAGGACGCGTCGTCGCATCCTCCAAGCCCCCAAAGGAGCAGCCATCCGAGCTGGAGGAGACGTCGCAGACCGGGGCCTAAGAATGGGTCGCTGATTTTAGCTCGCGGCATGAGGTTGTTCTCGGCGCGCCTGGTACGGTTTTTCTGGAACGGGAGCTACAGGCAGGGGTCGGAATAGGAGGCACAGCAGGCGGTCCCCGTGCACTCCGTGGTGAGCATCTGAACCTGGATGGCCCCGGTGTTGTTCTTGGCCCTGAAGTGCCCTACCCCGTCGAGGTCGCCACCTGCGGAATTGTACCAGCTCCAGTCCGAGAGGTCGAAGTCGGCATCGGCCGCGGTGGATCCGTACCCCACATCGAGCTGGGCGCGCACGGTGGTCCCCTCGTCG
>QKIM01000112.1 GCA_003249585.1 Deltaproteobacteria bacterium | reverse complement strand
CCCTCGATGCGGGGATAGGGGGAGTCCAGATGGGCCGCCATGATCTCGAGGATGTTGTTGCCCGTAAAGGGTGGCTGGCCCGTGAGCGCCTGGTAGAGGATGATCCCCAGGGAGTAGATGTCGGTCCTCGGGGAGACCGGCTGGGCCTTCATCTGCTCGGGGGCTGTGTAGGTCGGGTCACCGAGGGTGAAGCCGACCCCCGACTTGGAGGGGTCCTTCCCCTCGGTGATGATCTTGGCCAGCCCGAAGTCCAGGATCTTCACGAAGTCGTCCCGGCCGTCGTGTTTGGTGAACATCAGGTTGCGGGGCCTGAGATCACGATGGATGAAGCCCATGGCGTGGGCTTCCATGAGCCCGTCGCACACCTCGCCCAGGATGCGGACCACCTCGGCGTAGGGCAGGTGGCCGCGGGTGGCGATGCGGGTGGCGAGCGTCTCCCCCGTGAGGAACTCCATGGCGATGTACATGAGGTGAGCGTCGGTCTGCCCCAGGTCGAAGACCTTGATGATGTGGCTGTTCTCCAGCTCGGAGACCGAGAGCGCCTCCTTGCGGAAGCGGGCGACGGCCTTCTCGTCCTGAAGAAGCTCGCCATGGAGCAATTTGATGGCCACCCGCTTGCCCAGGTTAACGTGACGGGCCAGATAGACACGCCCGCTGCCACCCTCCCCGAGCTGCTCGAGGATGAGGTAGCGGTTGTCGATTTTGGATCCGATCATGGGATCCTTCTGGGCAGGTCTGAGGCTCAGTCCGCACTTTGGGCAGAAGCGGGCATCATTGGGGATGTGGTTGTTGCAGCCTATGCAGTTCACGAAACACCCGGCGGCTCGGTATATGGGCAGGGGATAGGGATCCGTGTGCCGTCCTCGGAGCTATCGCACCATATGAATATAAACGATAATGGTTCTGGATAAAACCACTAATCGCAGCCCCTGCGATACATTGGGGGAGGAATCAGATCAGGGAGGGACTATTTCTTGGCTTTTTTAGCGGCTTTTTTGGGGGCTTTTTTGTCGCCGGCTTTTTTCATGCCACCGGCTTTGCCACCCTTCATGGCCTCGAGGATGCCGATGATCTTCTTGACGTCGTCCTTGGGGAGGTTGACGGCGACGTTGATCATGGAACCGGCGTTGGCGATGGTGAGGGCGTTGAGGAGCTTGGGATCGAGGCCCATGCCTTTGAGGGTCTCAACCACCTTGGGGGTGGAGAGGAGGGGCTTCACGAAACCGACGATACGACCGGCGGCGCCAGCGTCTTTCACGTCGACGGCGACATTGGCCTTGAAGGCGTCGGGCATGCCCAGGGAGCCTTTGGCGGAGACGGACTTGATGGTCCCGATCATGGCTTTGGCCTCGGCACCCATCTTGTCGGTGGGGATGTCGTTGACCATGAAGCGCACGCAGCCTTCACCCTTGAAGTAGGAGGCGACGTCACCCTTGCCGACCACGCCCTCACCGGGTTTGATCTTGGTGAGGTATTCGCCCATGGCGCCGAGGATGAGGTTCTTGCCGACGGGGATGAAGGTGAGGCCCTTCTTCGTCTGGATGGCGTCTTTGCCGGCGAACTTGGCCTTTTTGGCGTCTTTGCCCTCTTTGGCGGTGCACTCGACGAACTTGGCGGTGTCAACGGAGACCTTCATCACGACGACGGCCTTCTTCTCGCCGTTGTCGCCGAAGGCGTAGAGCTCTTCGAGGATGTCCGTGGGCTTCTTGGCCTTGGAACCCATGCAGGCCATGACCTTGTCGAAGTGCTTGGACTCCATGCCGGTGCTGACGGCGTCTTTGTTCTTGGCCATGAGGTCTTTCACGATGTCATTGGCGAGGACCTTCTTGAAGTTGATGGCGATGGCGATCTGGGGCACGCCGATCTCACCGAGGGGGGCGCCTTTCAGAGCGGCCGTGGGGGTCGTGGGCTTGGCCACGGGCTTCTTCACGGGGGCCTTGTTGACGGGGGCCTTCATGTCTTTGCCGGGCTTGGCGGGGGTCTTGGCGTCCTTCACCTTTTTGGCGGCCATGGTGTCCTTGGTGGGGGCGCTGGTTTCTTCTTTTTTCTTTTTCTTGCAGCCAGTGGCAAGAGCGAGAGCTAATGTTGCGATGATGAGATAACGAATTTTCATGGTGTGAATTCTCCTTTTGAGTAAAAACAGAAAAAGCCGACTGGTGGATACTACACAAATCGAGACTTTAGTCAATATGGGAGGAAGAGAGTGGGTATGTGTTGGAAAATATTTGGTGAATATTAAATTTCAGAGAGGAAGGCGCGGAATTTTCGTGCGTCGTCCAGGGGGCGGTGGGTGCAGAAAATGATGAAGGCCCGGTCGGCGCCGAGGGCCGCCTCGTAGATTTCCTCGAACCCCATCTGGCTGATGCCGGTCCCGGACCGGAGGTTCTTGACCCTGAAGTAGCGGAAGGGGTCGTCCGTGGGCTCGAAGTCGTCATCGAGGGGGTCTTGGGCGACGACGAGGTCCAGGGGGGCGGCGAAGTCCATGGCCTCTGCGGCGCCCCACAGCCCGGCGGGCTCCCACACGAACCGGTAGTTCTTGCGGCGCCGCGAGGTGACGAACTCGGAGAAGTTCTGCCGGTTGGTCAGGGTGGGGCGGAAGGAGGGACCTGTACGGAACAGGATGGTGTTGGCGCGGATCACACCGGCCGCCTTGTCCAGCCGCTCCCAGATGAACTCCCGCTCCTGGGAGGGGACGAAGCCCTGGGCCCCGTCGCGGTAGGTGCTGGGCTTGTCCTTTTGCCACGCGGGGTCCGTGAGGGCGCTGGGCGCCACGATGATGTGCCGAAACCCCCGGGGCGCCTCGTCGTGCCAGTGGGAGAGGGTCTTGCGGCGGGGCA
>QKIM01000642.1 GCA_003249585.1 Deltaproteobacteria bacterium | reverse complement strand
AAGAAGGTTCGGAGATCTTCATCGACATGGTGGCCTACGACTCCGGGAGCGGATGGCCTGTCGTCTCCGGCGCCTCCATGCAGCTCTCCGCCCACCTGACGCCCGACTTCACTGTCAACGACGTAGCCGCGAACTGGTGCGAGTCCACCACGGAATACGACGCCGTGAACGGCCTCTTCGGGACCCCCGGTCAGCCCAACCTCTCCTGCGCCGGGACCTTCGAGGTGTGTGACAACGGGAGCGACGATGACGGCGACGGTCTCATCGACTGTGCCGACCCGGACTGCTCGGGCCAGACAGGGACGCTCGGTGAGCTCTGTGAGAGCCCCGAGGTCAGTTGCGCCGACGGATACGACAACGACGGTGACGGCCTCGTCGATGACCTCGATCCCGATTGCGGGGCTGGTTTCGGTGCCCAACTCTACATCTGGGAGGTAGACTCTGACACGCTGGGCACGGATGTCGATGAATTCGTCGAGGTGTGGAACAACACGGGGACCACCGTAGACTTCTCAACGGAGAAGTATTTCCTGCTCCTCATCAACGGATCGACTCTGGCGGTCTACGAGGCGGTCCAGCTTACCGGGACACTGGCTCAGGACGAGGTGCTGGTCGTGGGCTCTTCCACGGTTCCCAACGTGGATATCGTGGCATGGACCTCCAATCTCCTTCAGAATGGGGCCGACGGTGTCATCCTGGTCCGGTGTGACGACTGTGACGATAACGCCAGCGCCGAGTGGCCCTCCACGACCGTTCTGAGTGCATCTGCATCCCTTACCTCGGCACTCACGTCCTCAGATGCGACCCGCATCGACGGCATCGCCTACGACACTTCGGATGCGGACATCGCCGACCTCATGAGCTATTGCGGTGTGACAACGCAGTGGAATGAGAATCAGAACGGCTCTGGCGATACGGAATCCAACTATCGTGTGGATCCCGTCACCTGGGCTGTTGGCGCGCCAACCCCGGGCGTGAAATAGCCTGCACGGCCGGTCGCCGGGATCTTTCCGTTTTCGTTTGACCTCGGGGGGGCTTTGTGGTCTGCATAGCTCCATGAGCGGCGACACGACATCCTGGACCGTGAAGGACGTGCTCACGTGGACCACGAACCGGTTCCGCGAGCTGGGGATCGATACGCCCCGCCTCGACGCGGAGTTGATCATCGCCCACGTCCTGGGGCGGGACAGGGTAGGGGTCTATCTCGATCTTCTGCGGCCCCTTTCCCCAGAGGAACGGGCGCGCATACGGGCCATGGTGGCCCGTCGGCAGAAGCGTGAGCCCATGGCCTATATTCTTGGCGTCAAGGAGTTCTACGGGCGGTCCTTTGTCGTGGATCAGCGTGTGCTCATTCCCCGTCCGGACACGGAGACCCTCGTAGAGTGCGTGCTCGAGCGTGTCAAACCACCGGCTTCAGTGCTGGAGGTGGGCGTTGGCTCCGGGGCCGTGCTCATCACCCTGGGGCTCGAGCGGCCCGGGCTCGAGCTTCATGGAACCGACATCTCCTCCGGCGCTCTGGAGATTACAGCGCACAACGCGCAGCAGCTGGGAGCCCAGGTGCACCTGTACGCGGGCTCTCTGGTCGAGCCTCTGGAAGGCCGGCGTTTCGCCGTGGTGCTCTCCAATCCCCCCTATGTGGAGGAGGATGCGTCGCTGGAGCCCGAGCTCTCCTTCGAGCCGCCCGAGGCACTTTTCGCTGTGGACCGGGGGATGGCTGTCATCCGGGCGCTCATCGACACGGCGCCGGGCGTGCTCGAGGAGGGGGGGTGGCTGATCCTGGAGGTGGGGGCCGGGCAGGCGACAGAGACGAGAGCGCTGCTGGAGGCGTCCCCCTGGGTCGATGCTTTTATCCAGCAGGATCTTGCGGGAATCGAGCGGGTCTGTGGCGCGCGTCTGGGGGCATGAAATGCAAAAGATCGCATCGACGTCATCGAAGAAGCGCAGGATAGGCCCTATCCTCGACATCCTCCGGGAGCTATATCCCGAGGTCGCCTCGGAGCTCGTCACCTCAAACCCCTACGAGAAGGTCGTGGCCACCATTCTCAGCGCGCAGTGCACCGACAAACGCGTCAACATGGTCACTCCGGCGCTCTTTGAGCGCTTTCCCGATGTGGATAGTCTGGCCGACGCCCAGCCAGGTGAGGTGGAGTCCTTCATCCACTCCACTGGGTTCTATCACAACAAGGCAAAGCACCTGATCGGTATGGCCAAAACCGCGCGGGAGCGCTTCGGCGGAGAGATCCCCGGGACCATGGAATCGCTCCTGGAGCTCCCCGGGGTAGCGAGAAAGACGGCCAACTGCGTGCTCAACGACTGCTTCGGCATCGCCGATGGTATCGTGGTGGACACCCACGTGGACCGGCTCGCCCGCCGACTTGGGCTCACCAATGCTCCGCGCGGAAACGCCGTACGCATAGAACGGGACCTCATGGAGCTCGTCCCGAAACAGGAATGGATCGGGATCTCCCACCGGCTCATCTACCATGGCAGGCGGGTCTGCGATGCCCGAAAGCCGGCCTGCGGAGCGTGCGCACTCGCACTCCTGTGCCCCTCGGCCCAGGGTCCTCTCTCCTCTTGACCCCAGGAGAGGTCTTTGGCTTCTAATCCGATGAAAAATAGGCTATTGTGCTTCCACTGAGAGGAGTGCTTCATGGAACGAGCCGCTGGCCGAGACAAGATGCCTGGGGGGGGTATAGTGCTCCTCGCGGGGCTGCTGGCTGTTTCCTGCGCCGCTCCCCAAGACCGGCAGGCCGCTCCTGCCGCGGTCGGTGCGCCACAGCGGTGGGACCCGCTCCCGGGGCTTGCACGGCTCGGTGCGCAGGGTACCGTTGTCGCAC
>QKIM01000427.1 GCA_003249585.1 Deltaproteobacteria bacterium | reverse complement strand
CCTCGAAGTACCGGGTGTTGTGTTCGCTGGTACCGGCGTTGATGTTGAGCTCCACTCCGAGATAGGATCCGGTGATTCGGACGAGATACTGGATGCCCGAGATCCCTGACCCTGCGCTCAGCCAGTTGTCGGTACTGGGAGTGTTTCTTCCGCTGTAGAGGGCCACCTTGCGGGCGTGGGCGGCGTCGAGGAAGGCGGTCCAGAAGGCGCGGCGCAGTTTGTGGCGGCTGGCGAGGCCCGATTTGGCGTCCTGCTCCAGGTGGGCCTTCTCCGCCATGCCGATCATGAACTCCTCCGCGTCGCGGATGGGGATGATCTGCTCCACGTTGAGGTAGAGGCTCTCACCGTGGGCGTAGGGGGTGACCCGGAAGCAGTGCACGGTGATGCCGTGGTTGAGCAGCCACATCACCGTGGAGGTGACCTCCTTGCGGAAGTTCGCGGCGATGAGGATGAGGCGCTGGGCGTAGCCGGGGTTGAGGTTGAGGTCCTCGTACTCCTGGTCGAAGAACTCCGCGAGGAGCTCCTCGGCGCTGAGGTCGGGCCCCAGGTACTCCTGGTAGACGCGGCGGATGTGCTCGGTGGTGAGGGAGGAGCAGTAGGAGGCGTACTTGAGGGCCTGCCACACCACGTCGCGCCCCGAGTCGTCGAGCTTGTTCTCGATGACGACCAGGTTGCCCGCCTTGTCGAGGGCGAGGAGGTCGAGGCGCTCGCGGGTCTCGTCGAAGCCGGCGAACTCCTTCTGGATGATGAGCAGCTCCTCGCCAAGACAGGAGGGATTCTTTGCGATCCACTCCTGCAGGTGATCGCGCTCTCTGAACCCGAGCTCGGAGAAGGAGCGCTGGTCGAGTTCGGTGATGGTGTTGTGGTCACGGTCGATCAGGAACATGGCGGCCTCTCTCTTGTACAGAAACAATACACCCGCACGCATCGCAGGGCAAAGGGAAAGGGGGACTGGCCGACGCGTCGGCGTGGAAGAACATGGGACCTCCCGGCACCTCGCCTCGTATCGGGAGGGTATCCGAGCCCGGGACAGATCCTGACTGCGGACGCGATCCTGTTTCTCGTATCCATCATCTCGTGTTCGGGGTGGAATCCCGGGACGGCGCACTTCGTCATTGACATTCGGGGCCGCGGCGCCTTGACTGTGGCGAGGGGCGGGCGAAGGATCGGGGGCCCTTCCCCCGGACGTGTGGGGCGAAGAAAGGACGACATGGGCCGGCACAGGAAATCGGTGATGACCGACGAAGGCGTGGATCGCAGGGAGCAGGGATACTACTCGACGCCCTCCTTCGTCACGGCCTTCCTCACCCGGGAGATGCTCGCCCTGTGTCCTGGTGGCGAGACCGTCCTCGATCCCTGCGTGGGCAAGGAGGAGATGGCCTTTGCGTTTCACGAGGCCGGCAAGCGGGTGACGGGCTGGGACATCGAGGACTTCGGCGTCCACGAGAAGGCCGCCTTCGAGAAGCTCGATTTCCTGGCCTTTTACGGCGGGCTGGTGGATGGCTGCACGCCCGGCGTGCGCCCGCAGCTCGACTTCGACTACTACATCGCCAACCCCCCGTACAACTGTCACGAGAGTGCGTATATCCGCGCCAACAAGAAGCGGCTGCAGAGCGTGTTTCGAGATACCGGCGTGGCGAACATGTACTCCATGTTCCTGTCGGCGCTGATCACCCTGGCCCGGCCAGGCGCCGTCCTCGGTTTCATTACACTCGACTCCTTTCTGACCTCGCGGCTGCACGAGGGGCTGCGCCGGCAGATCCTGTCCACCTGCCGGATGACCCATCTGCTGCTGTGCCCGGCGGATCTGTTCCGGGACCAGGGCGCGGACGTGCGGACCTGCATCCTCATCCTGGTGAAGGGATCAGTTGATGCGGCGCAGCCTGTCCGGGTCCTGGACCGCACGGGCGACAGCGTGCAGTTCAGTCGAGCCCTGGAGGAAGGCGCCTTCGGGACCCGGCCCCTCGCCGACCTGGTCCTGCGGTCGGATCGGGACCGGCACGAGCTCGTGGTGGGGGTGCCCAAGGAGGTGCAGGCGCTCTTCACGGCGCCGAGGCTGGGCGAGCGGTTCCGCTGCGCCACGGGGATCTCCACCGGCAACGACGCAAAGTACCTGCGCCGGACGCCCGACGCGACGCACACGGTGCCCTTTTACAAGAACCCGGGGTCGCGGCGCTTCTTCATGGAGCCCGACGCCTACCTGCCCCATGATTTTCTGGAGATTGAGCCGCGGGTCCCCAATTTCATGGTGCGCAACAGGGACCTTCTGTTTCAGCGTGGCATCGCGTGCTCGTCCATGGGGATCCCCTTCGGGGCCTGTCTTCTTCCCGAGGGCGCGACCTTTGGGGTCAACGCCAACGTGTTCTGCGGCGAGGACGACCGCATGTGGCTGCTGGCCTACCTGAACAGCAGTCTCGTGACCTATTTCGTCCGTGGGGTGCTTCTGCGCACGAACATGATCACCTCCGGCTACGTCTCCAGAATCCCGATCGTGGAGATGAGCGCGCAGGGAAGGCAGAGGCTGGGCGAGATCGCCGCCGCCGCCGTCCGGGAGAAGACGGGGAGAGAGGCGTATCAGGCGGCCATCGGGGAGATCGACGGGATCGTGTTTGCGGAGGCGGGGATTTCGGAGGAGGCCGCCCAGGGGATCCGCCATTTCGCGGCCAACATAAGGAAACGGACATAGAGGGCAGGACCACCCATATGAGGGCAGGCGAGGGGATTTTATACGGGCTTGCCGTGGCAAGCCCACGGGGAGGGCAGGGCACAGGGAGGGCAGGCCACGGGGAGGGCAGGCCACGGCCTGCCCGTACGAAAGGCATAGGGAGGGGAGGGCAC
>QKIM01000674.1 GCA_003249585.1 Deltaproteobacteria bacterium | reverse complement strand
GCCGGGTTTGATGAAGTTGGCCAGGAACATGGTCGCGCCGTCGGGCTTGAGATCTCCCAGGGCCTTGAGGGAGACGATCTTGAACTGGCGGGTCTTGATCATGACATCGAGGATCTTTTTCCCCGCGGCCTTTTGCTCGGCTTGAGTCCCGAACTGGTTGAGGATGGAGAGGTCGGCCAGTTGGTCGTCGTTGGGACGTGTGGTGGAGAAGTTGGCGATGGTCTGCTCGATGAGGAGGGGGCGGAAGACCATGTAGTATTCAAAGGCGATCTTCTGGAATTTGGAGCGCTTCGCCGCTTCCCGGTGCAGGGCGGCGCGTTTCTGCAGCTCGACCACCAGGCCCGCGCGGCTCTTGAGGTCCTTGCGGATGAAGGCCGCGTGGGCTCCGGCCAGGTCCCGCCGGCCGGGATCGGGGAGGCGGGACCACAGCGTCTCCAGCGCACGCCAGAACTTGGTGTCGCCCTTCTCCATGCGGTGTTCCATGTCCTTGGCGAACCACCCGAAGGCAGCGACGGCGCTGCCCTTCTCCATGTCCGGTGTCATGAACCGGGCCAGGGCGAAGAGCGCGTCCTTGGCAGCGACGGCGAGTCCGTCGTCCGTGAGGAAGGCGATGAGATTGGGATACACCGCCTCCAGCACCTTGGGGGCCTTGTCGGGGTGGGCGGTGTTCAGGGTGGAGAAGCTCTTCGCCGCGCGCACCACCCGCCCCAGCCGGACGAGGGCGAGGACCGCGTCTCGGAGGACGATGACCTCCGCGGAGCCCTTGTCGATGATGGCGGTGAGGCCGTCGGTGTCCTTGGCCTGGTAGAGATCGGTCACGGATTTGGATTTTTTGCCGCAGGCGGGCACAAGCATGGCGAGAGTCAGGACCAGAGCGAGTGTTTTCATAACGGGTTCTAACCTTTGGTGTGCGGTCCGGAGGGGAGAAACGGTCGGCTTCACGTGTGGCCGCGATGTCCCGTTTCCGTGGGCAGCAGTATAGATCTTGTGACGCTCCACGTCAATCGGGGCCACCAAAGTGCTTGACACTCAAGGTCCAAAACAGGGAAGATGCCGCCATGGAAATCCGTTACCGAATCCTCATCGTCTCCACTTCCGCGCACAACCGACGTATCGCGGCCCTCTTCGGCAACACCATCGGGGAGCCCGGCGTCCAGGGGATCACCGTGCGCGACGACCAGTCGTCCGTCTCCTATCGGCTCCAGTTCGTCGACGGGTTCGAGGCGGCCTTCGCGGCGCTGAGGAACCAGCCCTTCCAGGGGCTCATCCTCGAGGGGGACTTCGACGGCCAGGGCGGACTGCGCTTTCTGCAGACCCTGTCCGGCATTCCTTACAACCTCCGGCACGTGACCCCCAGGCAGGTGCTGCTTCTGTATCTCGGCCAGGCCCCCTCCGCCGAGACCATGCTGCGCCTCGGGAAGCTCAACGCGGGGGCGGTGCACGTGGTCGGGGGAGGCCGCCGCAAGGGCGAGTCCGGGAGCATCTTCTCCTCGCTCGGGCAGATCCTGCGCCCGCGGACCTCGGGGAAGACGGCTGTCTGCCTGGCCGGCGGGGGTATCGAGGGCCTCATCTACGAGACGGGGGTGCTGCGCGCCATCGACGAGATCCTCCTGGGCCGCAGCGTCACGGAGTTCGACCGGTTCTACGGGATCAGCGCCGGGGCGGTGGTCTCCTCCATCGTGGCCAACGGCGTGCCCCCTTCAGAGATCGCCAAGGCCTTCATGCTGGACTCCACCGTCATCAGCCCCATCAAGTCCTCCAGCCTCTTCGATCCCGCCATCTCGGAGATCGGCGGGCGGCTCCTCAACCTCATCACCTCTCCGGCGGACGAGCGCGGGTGGCTCTTTCCCCGCCTCTTCTCCGTGATCCCCAGCGCCCTCTTCAAGGGTGACCGCATCGAAAAGATGCTGGAGAAGGGGTTCGGCGAGGTCGGCAGGACCAACAGCTTCGAGGAGCTCGGTGGAAAGCTCTTCATCGGCGCGACGGATCAGGACACCAGCGAGCACATCGTCTTCGGGACGCCGGGATGGGAGCATGTCCCCATCTCCCGGGCCATCCACGCCTCCCTCTCCCTCATCCCCTTCTACGCCCCCCAGTATATCAGCGGGCGCTGGTTCATCGACGGCTCCTTCACCCGCACCTCCGAGGTGGAGCTGGCCATCGCCCACGGCGCGACCCTCATCGTCGTCGTGGATCCCCTCATCCCTGTGCGCGCCCACGAGTCGGGCTATGTCCGCTCCAAGGGCGGCGTCTTCGCGACCATCCAGTCCATCAAGGCGCTGGTCAATACGCGGTTCATGGGGATGCTGCCCCATCTGGTCGAGTCTCACCCGGAGGTGGACTTCCTCATCTTCCTCCCCGGCGAGGAGGACATGGCCATCATGAGCGGTACCCTCTTCAAGTACCGGTACCGGATGGAGATAGACCGGATCGCCTACGATGCGGCCCTGGAGACCATGCGCCGGGACGAGGTGCGGGTCCGCGAGATCTTTGCCCGGCACGGGTATGAGGTCTCCATCCCCGAGCGGAGCGGCGGCGGCGGCGCCTGAGCGGGCTCACGGGGTGCCAGGGATTTGAGACTTGCAATTGCGCCCCAAGTCCTTAAAATCGGGCCATGAAAAGAATTCTCCTCACCGTCCTCCTCATGACCCTCGCCTGCAAACGTACCGGACTCGAGCTGGAAGATCCCCTGGAGAAGGGGGGGACGAGTGTCCGCAAGGCCACCCCCAAGAGCCCCCGGAGTGGCGGCTCCGAGAAACCCCTGCGGCCCTCGGCGCTCATCCGCAAGCCCCTCACCTCCTTCTCCGAGAAGGATCATGAGTCCCTCTTCCACAACCTGCC
>QKIM01000639.1 GCA_003249585.1 Deltaproteobacteria bacterium | reverse complement strand
CCGGGGCAGCTCCTTCACCGGAACCTGCGTCTCCTATTGTGATCCGCAAAAAGCCCTCTCTGGGAGCGACACCTGCCCCACGGGATACAACTGCCTGGACTTCTCGGATCTGGACATGGACCAGACCACGGATGACGGGTCGGAGAATCCCGATTTTCTGTTCCGGACAGCCTCCTACGGCATCTGCTACCCACAGGAGAGTGCGGTAGATCCCGCTCTTGCCCAGGGCATCCTCACCTGTGAACTCACCACGGGCAAAACGGTAAAAACCAGGGTTTCCTGCCCCGATGGGACCTCCTGCATGCACCTGTTCCTGGGCACCCTCATGGGGCAATGCCTCACCATGGCGACCACCATGTTGCCACCAGGGGCCTTATGCCACCCCAACGCCATGGGGCCATCCAAGCAGTGTTTGGGCACCTCGGGATGCTTTTTGGCCGATCCCTTCAACGACCCCTCGCCCTCGGACCCTGCCTGGGCATGTCGAAAATACTGCGACGCCCGGGAGGGGTACAGCGACAACGCCGACTGCGCCGGCTTCACCACCACAGACGGGACCCCCTTCGTCTGTCTCACCACCTCCCGTTTCTACACCCCGGACAAGGAGCTCCCCTGGCATGAGGACGTCCTCCCCGTCACCGAGACCTCGCCCTCTCCTCTCGGGTTTTGCGTCCCTCCCCCCGAGTAGGCCCCACCCGTCCATTTTCTTGACCTGCCGGGTCCTATCCACTATTTTCGGTCCATGAACCCTCTCCATAAACCCTCCCCGGATTCTGATGACAGGTCTTCCACCCCCCTGGCGGGCTTGCGGCGCATGACCATCCGTCTTTATCTGGCCGCCGGTCTGGCCCTCAGTCTCTTTTCCTTTTGTAAGAACGAAGCCGTCCGGGAAGCCAAACCGGCAACACCTGCCATGAAGGCGCCCACGACCATGGCGCCGCCTGCGCCCGGGGCCAGGAAACCACCTGCGCCCGTCCCGGAGACCCCAGCGCCGAAGAAGATCACGTCTGTCAAGCCAGCGACACCCGCGCCCTTCGTATGTCCCGCGAGCATCACCGCGGATCACCTCGCCACCCTGCCGCTGTCCGCCAGGGGACGCCGGTGCCTGCGCCACCGCCTGGTGAAGGCAGGACGTTTCACCAGGGCAGTCAAGACTCTCGGGGGACTGAGGCTCTCCCACATCTACGGGGACCATCCCGTTTATATCGAAGGAAAGCGCTATGAATTCAACAAAAAAAGGGGGAGACACTATAGAGTGACCGCCCCCAGGGGACGGGCGGAGATTGTCGCCGGAGACCGGGTCACCCCCTTTGGCAGACGGGACGATCTGGGCTTCTCGACCGATGATGTCCGGCATATCCGCAAATTCTACGCCTTCCGAATCCTGCACCGGGACGACAATGTCTTCAACCGCACCTTCCCCGGCCGGTTCAAGGATCACCAGGATCTGATCGAGAGCATCACCCGACACCCCAATACCCCTGAACTCAAGACCCTCGCAGCCATCCTCAACCCCGGCGGCAAAGCCAAGGCCGTCTTCTTCGACATCGGTCCCGGCATCGCCAACATCGACCTCAAGGAAATGGGTGGACGGGGTATCCCCGCGATCACGTCCCTGGAGATGGCTCGTCAGTTTCCCCAGATGCCGGTCATCCTGCTCGATCTTCCCCTGCAGGTCGACATCTTCATGGGCAAGACCCAAGGGGTGACCGCGACCAAACAGAAGTACACCATCTCCAAAGAGAAGCGGAACCTGCTCCTTGGGCAGCCCAACATCCACATCCTTTCGGGCAACGGCCTCATGAGCCTCAAGGATCAACTGGAAGATCCGAAGAAGAACCCGCTTCCGGACCGGCGCCGTCCTGAGATCGACGCACAGACCACGGTCTACATTCGCGCGGTCAACTCCATCGACATCTACTGCATGTTCCACAGACGCAACGGCCGGTATCCCAGCCTGCGATTCGTCTTCGCGAAGATGGCCCTGGATTTCAAGAAGAACCCCGTTCTCTTCATGTTCAACAAGATCCTCCTCCTCAAGCGGCCGGGGAGCAAGACCTGGCTCATCATCGGCGAGGTCTCGGACATGGGGTTCGATCACAACGAGCGGGAGCTGACCCGCAAGGGCGCCCCTCCCTTCTCCTTCAGCGAAGCCTTCTATCACCTGATCCTGGAACAAAGACCCGCCGCACCTGCTCGTTGACTTCCCTCCGCCTTCAACTACAACAATAGAGTACACCGAATAACTTTTCCATAGCGAGGCAGCCGAGTCATCGCCGGAGAACGTCCGATGTTCGAACATCTGTCCCTGGCCCGGGAAAATTCGCACCTGGTCATCACCCTGTCCAGAAGCGAAAAGCTCAACGCCTTCAACCTTGAGATGATCCAGAATCTTGGAGAGGTCATCCAGGCGGTGGCCGAGGACCCTGCGATCCGCGCCGTCATCATCACCGGCGACGGGCGGGCCTTCTGCTCCGGTGGCGACATCTCCTGGGAGAAGTCCCTCGGCGAGCTGCCCCGAAGCGAGACCGTGAAGATCATGGGGCAGGTGCAGGCCGTCTTCTCAGCCATAGACCGGCTCCCGCAGCCGGTCATCGCCGCGGTGAACGGGGTCGCCATCGGGGGAGGCTGTGAGCTGGCCATGGCGTGCGACATCCGAGTCGCGGGGACATCTGCGGTCTTCTCCCACCCGGAAACCATCCTCGGAATAGTCCCTCCCCTGGGAGCCACCCAGCGCCTCCCGCGGCTTATCGGCCTGGGGCGGGCCAAGTACATGCTATTCACGGGGGCCCGGGTCCTCGCCCAGCAGGCCTACGACTGGGGACTGGCCGACTTTCTCGT
>QKIM01000676.1 GCA_003249585.1 Deltaproteobacteria bacterium | reverse complement strand
CAGGTGACCAACTACACCAAGGCCGGCGGCGCCTGCGGGAGCTGTCTGAGCAAGATCGACGGCATCCTCACCAGCGTGCGCTCCAGGTCACGTCCCTTCCCGGAACCCCAGCAGCATGACTTCGAACCCGTCGTCAAACCTGAGGGCAAGCTCTCCATGTACAAGAAGATCCGCCTCATCGAAGAGGTGCTGGAGAAGGAGATCCGGCCCGCGCTGGGTTATGATCACGGCGGACTCGAGCTCGTGGACATCGAGGACGGCACAGTCTTCATCCGCCTCACGGGCAAATGTCACTCCTGTGTCAACAACGACTCCACCCTCGCCTTCATCAAGTCGCAGCTCGAGGCCATCCTCGGAGAACCAGTCGATCTGCAGAACCTGGAGTAGTCCATGTCCCGCCCCGTCATTTATCTGGACAACAACGCCACCACCAAAGTGGCCCCGGAAGTCTTCGAGGCCATGGTGCCCTTCCTCACGGACCTGTACGGGAACCCCTCCTCCATGCACGACTTCGGCGGCAATCTTATGGACCACGTCGACGAGGCAAGGGCCCAGGTCGCCGCCCTGGTGGGTGCCGCCGACCCATCGGAGATCATCTTCACCTCCTGCGGAACCGAGGCCGACAACACGGCCATCGCCAGTGCCCTGAAGGCCAACCCCTCCAAGAAGCACGTGGTCACCTCCCTGGTGGAGCACCCCGCAATCCTCAACTACTTTGAATACCTGGAGAACAACGGCTACGAGGTCACGTGGCTCCCCGTGGACCATGGCGGCCTCGTGGACCCTGACAGGGTCGCCGACGCCGTGAGAGAGGACACCGCCGTCGTCTCCCTCATGTGGGCCAACAACGAGTCGGGCGTCATCTTCCCCATCGAAGCGATCGCCGAACGGGTGCACCAAAAAGGCGCGCTCTTCCACACCGATGCGGTCCAGGCCGTGGGCAAGATCCCCATCAACCTGGCACAGAACGCCGTGGACATGCTCTCCCTGTCGGGACACAAGTTCCATGCTCCCAAAGGGATCGGCGCGCTCTACGTCCGCCGGGGCACCATGTTCCATCCCTATCTCATCGGCGGACATCAGGAGCGCGGTCGCCGGTCGGGCACCACGCCCGTCCCGCTCATCGCCGGACTCGGCGCCGCGGCCAGGCTGGCGCGGGAGTCCATGCAGGTCGAGGCCACCGCCGTAAGAGCCCTCAGAGACCGACTGGAAGCCGGGATCCAGCAGACGGTCCCTGGGATCGTCCTCGTGGGAGATCGGGAACGCCGCCTCCCCAATACCGCGAACATTTCCTTCGAGTATGTCGAGGGCGAGGCCATCCTGCTCATGCTCAGCGAAGAGGGTATCGCCGCTTCCTCCGGATCCGCCTGTTCTTCCGACTCCCTGGAGCCCAGCCACGTGCTGCGTGCCATGGGGCTGCCCTTCGAGTTGTGCCACGCCTCCATCCGGTTCTCTCTCTCCCGTTACACCACCGAGGCCGAGGTCGACGCCACCGTCGAGGCCCTTCCCGGGGTCATCGCCAACCTGCGCCGTATCTCCCCCTTCACCCCTGCACACATGCGCTGATCAGGGGACCCTGTGGAAGGGCTTCTCCAGGGTCTTCGTGCTCTTCTCTTCCATAATCGCCCAGGGGACCCCACGATCGGTCTTCGCGCCGTGCTCCTCCGGGGAGTCCTCCCCGTCGTCCAGGGCCGCACTGTCGAGGTTCGGATCGACGGGTTCTTCATCCCCCACTTCCTCGTCCGGGAGCGCACCATAGGCCGCCTCGTCATGGAGGTCTGCATCGTCAACGGGCTCCGCCGACTCGCCCCACTCCATTGGCGCCGACGCTCTTGGGGGGTCGGGCTGCATGAGCGGCGCCCCCATCTCTCTCACCACCTTGCGGATGTTCACGGCGCTGGCCAGCTCCGAGACGGTCTGGTGCACTTCGGTGAAGACCTGTGCAGCCTGCTCGTCCTTCTCCACTTCCTGCCGCACCGTGAAGATCGCCTCCCGGATCTGCCCGATGAAGCCCCCGATCTTGCGGGCCACCCTGGGCAGATTTTCCGGACCCACAAAGACCATGGCGATGAGGAGGATGAGGATGAACTCGCCGAGGGAAACGTCGAACATGGCTCAGATGTCTTCCCCGGTGGCGTGCCTGAGCGCCGCCCAGGCGCAGGCCAGCTCGTACCGGGCTTCGATAAGCCCGATCTTCAGCGTAAAATAGGAGGTCAGAGAATCCACCATATCCTTGGGTTTGAACGACCCCTGCTCTTCCTGGTCGGAGAGAGCGAGGGTCCAGGCGCGGGAGAGCTTAACACCCCTGCTCAGCAGACGGATTCGATCAATCTGGTAATTGACCTCTTCCCGTGCCTTGGCCAGCCGAAGCCTGAGAAGATCACGGGCGGCGGCGATCCGTGCATCGGCCTCGCGGCGTTCCAGCCGGGCGAGCCTCAGGTCGGTGATCATCCGTGCGGGGTCGAACTTCATCTCGAGCCCGAGCCCGAAGGCCAGGGAGTTTCCGTGGAGTCCGTCGTTGGCGGACACGGACTTGGGATCGTCGGAGTTGGAGAGCTTGAGGGTGTACTGCACAAAGACGCCCAAATTGGGATAGAATGCGGCCCGGGCCAGTCCCACCTTGGCTGCCTTGGCAGCCCTCAGCGCCTCTAGGGCCCTGAGCTCGGGACGACGCTTCAGCGCCTTGGCGAGGAGGGTCTTGAGCGATGGAGGACGGACGCTGTTCACCGAGAAGCCGCCTTCCTCGATGTCGAGATCACGACCGGAGAGCGCCCGCAGCGCCGAGAGGGAGAGGGCGTTCATCTTCACGACGTCGAGCTTCTTGCGCTGGATCAGGTTCTCCCCGAGCTTGAGCCGGATCATCTGGACCGGCGTAATCTTCCCGTCGGCCTCCAGTTTGGAGGCCTTCACCTTCGCTTTTTTCATGATGGACTCGGCATCCTTGAGGAGCGCGGAGATGAGCCGGGCCGACTTGCGACCGTACCAGGCCCTGCGGACCAGAAGCTGGAGATCGCGGGTCTGTGCGGTCAGGTTCGCCTCGCCGCCCCTGAGGGCCGCCTTGGCCATGGCCCGGGCGTAGGAGATCTTTCCGAAGGTGAACAGAGGCTGCACGGCCTTGATCTGAAACCTCAGGGCGTAGCCGTCGAGGTCCAGGGTCACGGAGTCGTCGCGGTCGGTCCCCACGCAGAACTGCTCTCGGAACTCCTTCTCGCTCAGACCGCCCGTGTTGCCCGAGTCGATCCAGGCCTGCGGCACCACACAGGTGAATCTCGGCGAGGGCGCTCCCTGGAATGAGAGTGAGACCGTGGGCGCGTACAAGAGCTTGCTCCCCGAGAGCATGGCATCATACCCCGCCAGCTTGAGGCGCGCGATCCTCAGGGACGGCGCATGGGTCACCGCGAGCTTGAGCAGCTCCCTGTACGTGACCCCCGTCAGGTGCCCTGCGGTTTTTTTTTCCTGCGCCTTTGGAGACGCGGGGACCAAAGTGACGAAGATGGAAATCAGGAAACAGACGAGGCATCGGTGCATGTTGCACATATTCCTCTGAGGCCCGGAAAAAATCAACATCCATATTTTCCTGCAGCGCCTTGAATATTTCGCCCGGAAGGAAGTCACCACCTCCGCCGGTGGAATTCCGGTGTGCTTGTGTGGCATTCCGACAGGAGAAAATAGCGGCGAAAAGGGCTGATTCAGCTTTGAATTTTTCATGTTTTCAGCTATGTTATGGTGTCACTATGTTCACCATGCGAGGCCCAAAAAGCAAAGGCTCCCAGAGGCGAATCGATGAAAGTATGCCCAGCTTGTAACGCAACTTATGAAGACAACATGGTCTTTTGTCCCCGTGATGGAGGAAAACTCCTCGACTCCGGAAGCACGGATCAGAATTCGAGAATCGGTCAGGTACTCGACGGTCGCTACCGCCTCGTGAAGATGCTCGGGGAAGGTGGCATGGGAGAGGTCTACGAGGCCACCCACGTGTACATCAACAAGAAGGTGGCCATCAAGCTCCTGCGGCCCGAGATCACCTCCTCCACGGAGGCGGTGAAGCGGTTCTACCAGGAGGCCCGGTCAGCTTCCAGTATCGGACACGAAAACATCATTGAGATCGAGGATTTCGGAAAGATGGAGGACGGCTCCATCTACCTGGCCATGGAGTTCCTCCAGGGAGAAGACCTCGCCAGCATCATGCTCAACGGCCCCATGGACCTGTCCCGGGCGCTGCACTTCATGATCCAGATCTGCGAGGGTCTGGCCGCAGCCCACTCCAAGGGCATCGTCCACCGCGACATGAAGCCCGAGAACGTCATCATCATCCGTGACAAGAACGACAAGGAGAAGGTGAAGATCCTCGACTTCGGCATCGCCAAGATGACCTCTGGTGAGGGTGAGGGAAAGGGCCTCACCAAGACGGGGACCATCTTCGGCACACCGCACTATATGTCTCCTGAACAGGCCATGGGACAACCCCTGGACCATCGCGCCGACATCTATTCCGTGGGTGTCATGATGTTCGAGCTGTTCACAGGATCCGTGCCCTTCAAGGCAGAGTCCTTCATGGGGATCCTCACCAAGCACATCACCGATGACCGGCCCATCCCCTCGGCCATCCGGCCCATGCCGCCCCAGATCGAGGAGAGCATCCTCAAGGCCATGGCGAAGAGCCCCGCCGACCGGTATCAGACCATGGACGAGTATCTGCAGGATCTCATCCGCATCGCCGGCGAGCTGGGCTTCGAGGCGCCCGCGGCACCGCCGCCCCGATTGCCGGCGCCGCCGCCGGTCGGGGTCGTGGCGCCCACGATGATGCCCGGACAGGGGACCATGCCCCCGCAGGGAACCGTGCCCCCACAGGGTGGCGGCATGGCGCCCACGATGATGCCCGGACAGGGGACCATGCCCCCGCAGGGGACCATGCCCCCCGCGGTCACGATGATGCCCGGACAGGGGACCGTTCCACCCCAGGCTGCGACTCCACCGGTGGCTGGCATGTCCCAGACCTACAGCCCCATAGCCGGTCAGTCCACCACCATCCAGACCCAAAAGGGCGGCAAGGGCCTCCTGATCTTCCTGATCCTCTTCATCCTCGCCGGTGGCGGTGGCGGTGCCTATTGGTACTTCATGATCTACAACAAGGGTGATGACGCCAAGTCCAAGGACACCGTGGCACAGAACACCAGCGACATGGGTTCCGACGACATGAAGCCCGATGACATGAAGCCCGATGACATGGGGTCGGACGATATGAAGCCCGATGACATGGGCACCGATGCCATGCCCGCTGATGCCATGCCCGCTGACGCCATGCCCGCTGACGCCATGCCGACCGACGCCATGCCCGCTGACGCCATGCCCGCTGACGCCATGAAGACAGACCCCCCCAAGGTGGACAAACTGAAGGTCATGGTGTTCACCACCATCGACTCCTTCAACCCGCCGCCGGTGATCAAGGCCGGCGGCAAGACCTGCAACTCCCCCTGCACTGTTGAGGTAGAGAAGAGCGGCAGCGCCGTCGTCCAGATCACGCGCGCGGGGTATTACACCTCCACGCAGATGGTCAAGGGTGACGGTCCCTCCCGTCTCAAGGTCACCATGAAACGCAAACGCAGCGGCCATCACACGACGACGCCGGTCATAACCATGAGACCCATGCCCGTTTACATGCGTCCGATGACCGTCCGCCCGATGACCATGAAACCTATCTGGGACTAGACCCCTTTTGGGAAGAAAGGACCACGTTATGAGATACCTAGCTTTCACCCTCGCCTGCCTGATCGTGAGCGCGGTGGCACCCGGCGCCGCCTCCGCCGACAACAAGATGCCCGTGTACGCCACAACCTACAAGAGCGCAAAAGCCTACTACGCCAAAAAGGAATACACCATGGCGAGGGCCCTCTTCATGGAGGTCAAGCGGTACGCCAAGCGTGACGGCACCTACGGACACATCATCGATTACCGCATCGGGCTGTGCTACGAGGGAGAGGGCAACTTCGCCAAGGCTGTCGAGCACTACACCATCTACCTTCAGGCCCCCTCCTTCCCTGCGAGCTGGCCCACCAAGGAGATGGTCACGGCAAAAATCGAGGAACTCAAAAAGCGCTCCACCGCTCCGGCGGTTTCTCCCGTCAAGGACAAGATCGCCGAGGTCCGCAAGGAGTTGATGGCGAAGGTGGCCTATGCCAACAAAAAAATCAGCAGCGGTGACTACCGCTCCGCGGCCATCCTCTATAAGGAGATCCGCCGCAAGGCCCTCCAGTACAGACTCCATACGCCCTTCCTCGACTACCAGATCGGGTACTGCCTGGCCCTGGACAAGAACTACAAAACGGCCATCTACTGGTTCAACAAATATCTGAATACCAGGAAGCCCATCGACTCCCGCTGGCCCACCAAGGCCAGTGTCCGCACCTACATGAACCATCTCAAGGGCCTTGTGGCCAAGGCAGAGGCGACCACCAACTACAACACCTCCGATGCCAGGTACCAGCGGATGATGCAGCTCTATAAAGACGCCTACACCCTGGCCTCAAGAGGCCAGTACCAGCAGGCCGTCTACAAGTTCCAGGCCCGCAAGCGTCTCGAGATATCCCTCAATTATTACAACCACCTCATCGACTATTCCATCGGCTACTGCTATGACCGTCTCAACAAGGTCAGTTCAGCCATCTACTACTACAAGATCTATCTCAAAGCTCCGGTGATCAAGCAGGGCTGGCCCTCCATCCACTCCGTCGCCACACGCATCCGCGAGCTCTCCGGTGACGCCGAACGGCAGAACCTCTTCAACAGTGGCAGCAACGCTCCTCCCGCCGCCAGCGACAACCCCTACTCAGGGACGGGCTACAACGCCAGCGGCAACCAGCCTCCCCAGGGCGGGAATGACCCCTATGCCGGCGGAGGCGGAGGCCCCATGGACGAATCCGGCATGATCTTCGGCCTCAAATGGTACTGGTGGATCGCCATCGGCGTGGGCGCAGTCGTCCTCCTCGCCGTCGTCTCCAGCGCTGGCGCATCGTCCGACTCAGGATACAAATCCCACTTCCGTCGCCTGACTCCCGGCGGCGTCCCCTCCTATAACGGTGGAACAGGCGGCGGCGTCAACGTCATCAGGTTCTAGGCATGGCCCAGACCACCCTCCCCAAAGATGAGCTTGCTGCGGGAAACGAGACGCGGGCCGTGTACGCAGCCGCGCTCAGATTGAAAGCCGCGCCGTCCGATGCACAGCGCCATCTGGATTTACTTGCGGCCGTCTCTTCCCTCAATCCCGACCGGATCCCCGCACCGCACGGTGAAAAACTTTTCACCTATTTCACCTCCACGGCCAACTTCCCGGGGAGCTTCGCCACCCTGGTCTATTTGTCGAGGCGTGAGCAGCTCCCCGACACACGTTTGCTGGAACGGTTCCTCACCACCTTCGGACCCTCGGGAACCAAGGGACCTTCCATCACACCCCCACAGCGTACCGAGGCCGAGGTTCCCGTAGAGATTCCCGAGGCGCTCAATGTCGAGGAGACCCTCGACATGGCGCTGGAGATTTGGGACACCGCCTCAGCCTCCCTCTTCCTCCCCCCACCAGCCCAGGGACGCAGCGTCGCGCTCTTCCAGGCCATGGGACAGGACTCTCTGGGCCTGCTGCTGCGTGACGGCGTTCTTCGCTTCATCCCCGCCCAGGAACAGATCATCACCCAGGGCGAGGTCGACTCCTCCTTCTATATTCTGGTCAGCGGTGTCCTCGAGGTCTACCGCCAGGGAGAGACGGGCAAGACCCGCCTTGGCCACCTGAGGTCGGGCACCTTCTTCGGCGAAATGTCCCTGGTGACCTCCGGTCCCCGCAATGCTACCATCGTCGCGTCCGAGTCCAGCATCATCGTCGAGATCCCCTGGGGGCTCCTGAGCGCCATGCTCGAACACGATCCGGCGCTGGCCGACGAGCTGGCCCGGTACACACGATTCCGCCTTCTCAAGAACCTCATGGCTACCTCTCCCCTCTTCAAGACCCTCAGCACCGAGGCCAAGGCCGACCTCATCAGCGCCTTCGAGCCCGTCGTTCCTGAAGGGGGGGCCTCCATCATCCGTGAAGGAGACTCCTCCAGCGGACTGTACCTCGTGGCCTCCGGAGAGGTCCGGGTCATCGCCGGAAAGGGCGGAGACAAGACCCTCCTCGGTGTACTGGGCCCAGGTTCCGTCTTCGGGGAGATCTCCCTCATCCGCGATACGCCGGCGACCGCCTCGATCAGGGTCGAAGAGGAGGGGGTCGTCCTCTTGCAGCTCACCAAGGCGCGCTTCGATCAACTCGCGGTCCTCTACCCAGATCTGCTCTCCCATATCTACCAGGTCGCCCTCGACCGCTCCGAGACCACGAAGAAGGTCAAGGCCGACGTCGCCATCCCCGCGGAGGACCTCGTCTTCTGACGCCGGGATGCTTCAAGAGACTGTTATGCTTCGCACATTTACCTATTTATTCCTGTGTACCCTGTTCCCTTCCCTCGTAACGGCTCAGACGCCGGGAACTGCCGCCGTCCCCAAAAAACCGGCCGACACCACGGTAAAGGCGAATACCCCCGCCACCACAGTGGTCTCCAAAGCCACAGGGGATGCCACAGCGGTACCGGGTGTTACAGCGACGGTCCCCACGGCAAAGCCTACAGGCGACGCCACACCGGTGCCCGGTGCTGCAGCGCCAGGCAAGACCCCGGGCTCAGAATCCGGCGCCAAGGGAGCCACCACCGATCCGACAAAAACCCCTCCTCCCAAGCGAAAGACCATCTACAAGGTCATCGACCCCGGCTACCAGCGTCCCCCCGTCTTCCGGCTCTCGCCCATGGGTCCCAGCGCGGTCTGGGGTGGCATCGGCGTCAAGGCCGGCCTGACCGACAACGCCACAGGCGGATTTCTGGTCAACCTGGGGTATTCCTACCGCATCACACGCCGACTCTGGATCGACAGCAGCCTCTCGATGAACTTCGGTGGCGACTGCTCGGCCCCGGCTTCCGATGCTGAAGCCTATGAGTGTGGCGGCATGAACGGGTTTGGCCTGGATGTCCTGGGCGGGATCATGTGGCGCTTTTTGGACAAACCTCGGTGGGACATCCCGCTGAATCCCTACGTGAAGGCCCTGGGTGGCATCTCCTTCATCATCTCCAACGGCCCCAACGACGGCGCCGCGGTGGTGGTGAAGGGGGTCGGTGGAGCCCGCTACTCCTTCACCGACGAGTTCGCCGTGGGGGCAGAGCTGGGGCTCACCTTCGGTCCCGCCTTCCGCAACGTCACAGGCGCTGGCTCCTTCATCGCCCTCGATTTTTTGATCTCCGCCGAGTACTCCTTCTGATGCCCCCGAAAACCGTCTCTTTTTACACCCTCGGGTGCCGCGTCAACCAGTACGAGACACGCCGGTGGATGGCCCGGATCCCCCCGGAGGTCACCATCGTCCCCTATGGGGATCCCGCCGATGTCATCGTCATCAACAGCTGTCTCGTGACCAGCCAGGCCGAGCGCGACACCCGCCAGGCGGTCCACCGGGCGCGCCGGGCCAACCCGGGCGCAACCATCGTCACGACGGGGTGTTATGTTGATCTCCATGATGACACCACGTCCCTGGAGCCCGGGCTCGTCGTCGTCGAGCGGGAGCGCAAGGAGGACATCCCCTCCATCGTCGCCCAGCTCCTCGGCGTCACACCGTCCATGCGCATGGTTCTGCCCGGCTTCGCCCCATCAGCTTCCCGCCCGCCGCTCCTCATCCAAACAGGCTGCGACAAGCGATGCGCATATTGCATCATCCCCCACGCCCGGGGCGCGTCCTGGAGCCGTCCATCCACAGAAATCCTGGCCGAGCTCGCGACCATGTCGAAACAATATGGTGAGGTGGTCCTCACCGGGATCAATCTCGGGAGCTGGACCGAGGAAGGCCGAGGGTTCGGCTGGCTCCTGGGCCGCCTCCTCGACGAGCTCCCCGCCGGCACCAGGATCCGCATGGGATCTGTGGAACCCGAGTATGTCACCGATGAGGTCATCTCGCACCTGGCGCACCCGCGGCTGGCCCCGCACATCCATCTCCCCCTGCAGGCCACGAGCGACCCCGTCCTTCGTGCCATGGGACGGCCCAACACGACCTCCCAGTACGAGATGCTCTGCCACCGGATTCTCAAGGTCAACCCTGCCATGGCCATAGGCGCCGACGTCATCGCAGGCTTCCCTTCCGAGACCCACGAGGATCATCTGGCGGGAGCCCGCTGGCTCGCCGGCCTCCCCCTCTCCTATCTCCATGTCTTCCCCTTCTCGCCTCGCCCTGGGACACGCGCTGCACGCCTCGAAGGCCTCCCAAAGGCGACGGTCAAAGCCCGGGCCGCGGATCTTCGCGCTGAAGACGCTCGACTGCGCGCGCGGTTCCTTGCGGCCCTGCAGGACACCGAAGTGGAGGTCGCCACGGAACGCCCGCTGCCGGAGACCGGGTGGTATCAGGGAATGTCCGGAAGCTTCATCACGGTTGATTTCCGTTCTTCCGCGCCGCCGCCGCCACTGGTGAGAGTCCGCGTCGACACGGTGGACAGTGGCGCCATCCAAGGAGAGGCCCTTGACGCTCCCCTACCTCACGGCTGAGAATCGCCTGGTCAAGCAGCGCGAGTGGATCAGACGGATCGAGGCCGGCGCGAGAGTCCGCCGCCGCATCGACCTCGATCCGGCACGGGTGGCCCTGCTCATCGTCGACCCCCTCAACGCCTTCACGG
>QKIM01000216.1 GCA_003249585.1 Deltaproteobacteria bacterium | reverse complement strand
AACAAAGTGTGGTGCTCATCCCTTTACACCTATCTGAGTCTTTCGATAGAGCAAATGAAAAAATGCAAGGCGGGGAGTACCGAGATGAGATACTCTAAAGCCTATCTCAAGGCGCTTTGGATGGAGCCGAGCGCGTTCTCCGACGATGACGATTTTCTTTTGCTTGTGCTTCGAATAAAAAAGAAATGCGGGAAAGAGGTGCGGGAGTTGATCAAGACGCTCTACGATGGGCTGAAAAGGAGAAAAGGCGCTCTCGAGTACCTGAAAAAGCAGGTTTCATCGAGATATCTGGAAAAGGAAGTGTACAAGCCACGGGTCGGCGGGTTGGAACCAGTTCGGTGTGTCTTGAAAATGGCGTTGCAAAACAAACTGATCAAAGCGGATGATGTGGAGCAGGCGGACCCTCAATAGTGGAGGGACGAGGATTCTATTTCCCGGGTTTGGAAGGCGGAGGGGGGGGACGGGTTTTTCCTTCACCGCAATGACTGGGGGCCCTCACCTCGATGGGCGGTGCAGTGACCGGGGGATACGGGGCGATTCTTCGGTTGCGCAAGGGCGGGCGTCCGACTATGATTTCTGGGTCATGCACCCTGTCCGGAAGGTGAGGAGGAACCATGAACCGTAGTGTGCTGGTCTGTCTTGTCCTGGTGTCGAGTCTCCACTGCGCCCGCAACACGTCGGGTGGATCCCGGGAGACGGCTCCGGCCGTGATCTCCGGAGGCGTGGAGCAGGGGGTGATGGTGGTGCGGATTCCCAAGGACGTGCCCTTCACCATCCCCGGGACCGCCATCACCGTGCGCTACCAGGGGCTGGGCCGCGCCACCCTCATGGATGGATCCTGCAAGCCCTTCATCGCCTACAAAATCACGAGGTCGGGCAAGACCGAGGACCGGACCGAATCCCTGGAGGGGGCCACCTTGGGCATGTGGAACGTCCGAAGGACCGAGGACGAGTGGACGCAAAAGAGCGTGACCCTCCATCTGACCACGGCTCCCTTACCCTCGAAGAAGGCTCCAGCGCCTATGCAGGCCGCGCCTATGCAGGCCGCGCCGGCGAAGACGGCCCCGAAGACTTCGGCAGATACCCGCAAAGGCAAGGTCCACTCCCTCACAGCCTGGGGCGTGGAGCTCATGCCGTCGCCGGCGCTCAAAAAGAAGTTCACCGAGAAGCCCAAACCCCACCTGTGGACAGGCAGCACGGGACCGGCCATGGAGAGCTACTATTTCCATTTTCCCCACGGCAGGCGGAACTCCGTCACCTTCGAGCTGCGGTACATCAAGGCCAAGGCCCCCAAGGAGCTCGAGAAGCTCGACGAACAACCCAACTTCGGGGACGGGCAGGGCTACAAGGGGACCAAGGGAGACCTGCGGTACGTGGTCGGGTTCAAGCGGGTTCGGGGCCCCGGGAGCTGCTCCCACGGGCGCTGCATGCACATGCTGGTCACCGAGCTCAACGGCTACGCACTGCTCCCCCTCACGAAGGATACCCATCTCCTGTGCCACGTCTACATCACCGAAGAAGACAATCCCAAGGATCCCGACTTCAAGAGCCTCTTCGACGCCTGCCTCAGTCTCAGGAAAACAACAGCCCCAAAATAGGGGCCGGCCGTGCCTGCCTGGGGATGACTATTTTCGTGTTGTCGGGAACATGGTAGAGTGGGGCGTCTGCGCGACGGTGCGGTCGCGTGATGCCTTTCCAGCGGAGAAACGACGTTCCCATGAAAAATCTCGTGCTCGTGTTCCTGTTCTCAAGTGTCTGCATTCCTTCGGCCCTGGCCAATGATGCGGCCATTGGCCTCGATGGCGGCACCCTGGTGTTCAAAAACCTCAAGGGGGTGACCATGAAGAAGGAGACCCTGTATCTCTCCGACAGGAAGGTCACGGTGCGCTACGAGTTCGTCAACACGACCCAAAAAGCGATCGCAACGCATGTGGGCTTCCCGATCAGATGGCGGGAGGACTGTGGCGCCCGCAACTTTGACTGGAAAAGTGACAATCCTCTGAAGTTCAAGGCGAAGGTCAACGGAAAGACCATCAGGACGAAGATCAGGAAGACCGGATTCGACAGACTGAAGGGGGATCGGTGTGGAGTGGACGTCTCCGTCACCCATTACTGGTTCCAGACCTTTCCCGCCAAAGGGAAGGTTGTCGTGGAGCACTCCTATGTCCCTGTTTTTTCGAGCTCTGTCTGGGACATGATGAAAGACAAATGGGACGCGGCGTCCCAAAAGGATCTGAAAAAGCGCTTCTGTCCCACGACCCGGCAACTGAAAGACATCAAGAAAAGGAACCTGAACTCCCATCATCTCCACTACATCCTGCAGACGGCCAGGACCTGGGACGGCCCCATCGGGGAGTTTACGTTGATCGCCGAGAAGGGGAGCAACGCACATATGCTCACCTGCTCGAAGCTCGCGCTGCGCAAGGTCAAGGGGACCAGCCGGTACACGGTGACCTTGAAGAACTTCATCCCCAGAAAAGACATCGATATCGCCTTTGTGTACAAGGCGAAGCGGTAGAGGGCAAGATTCTGTTTCTCAGGTTTGGCGGGGGGATCAGTTTTCGGGGTTTTCCGGTGGGCGCGAAATGGAGGGGGGCTCGGTCCGCACCTCGATGGGGGGCGCGGCCTTCATGGGAGCCGTCATGTTCTCCCTGGTCTTGTCCGGGGCCATCTCCTTGGGCGGGGGCCTTGGCCGGCTGCTTCATGGGGGGCGGCTCGATGGCGACCGCGGGCGGATGTTCACGCACCTCGATGGGGGTCTTCTTGGGCTGATTGCCGTCGTTGTTGGTGCAGGCGCCCCCGAGCACGGTCGTCACGGCCAGCGCTGCGGTAGCGGCGGCCTTCATCACCCGGGAGGGTCCATCATTGCTCTGTTTGAGCCATGAGGGCGCGTGTTCGGCCGGTGCGACCCCGTGGATGTGCACCTTGAGATGGGCCATGGGGAGGGTGAGCTCGTCCCCGTCGAGGAGGACCACGGGTTTCTCATGGGGCACCACCAGGGAGCGCCCGGAGCGGCTCACGGTGACCTCCATGGGGACGTCCTCGGGGAGATAGAGGATGAGGCGGTCGTCCTGGGAGACCCACAGCTCCAGCCCGGCGTTGTGCGGGCTCTTCCACTGCGTGGCGCCGTCGGCCTCCACGATGAGCCCGCTGACGCGGCCCACCAGGGCGACGCAGCTCAGATACCGGCGGTCGGGATCCGTGGCGTTGAGATCTTCGAGGCAGATGGCAAAGGAAGAGGGCATGGCGGTCTCCTTAATCAGGTATCCCGGAGGTGCCGGGAGGAAATGACGGGGGTGAGCTGCTCGGGGCAGGGGATGTCGCGGCGTCTGGCCTCGGCCAGCAGGTGGTGCACGGGCCACTGAAGGGCCCCGACCCGGTCCTCGGCCAGGAGCTCGGAGAGGACGCGGATCCGCCACGTGTCGCACAGCGGCACCTCGGGATCCCCGGTGTACAGGTAGTTGTCGGAGCGGCAGCCGGCGCCGCACAGGGTGTTCAGCACGCAGTCGCGGCACTTCTCCAGGGCAACCGCGGGGTGCGTGTGCTCGCGGACGTGATCGAGGGAGGCGGCGAATCCTTCCTCGTCGAGGTGGCCGATCTTCTCCTCCATCTTGAAGCAGGGGAAGAGAGCGCCGTCGCTCCGGACATGGAGGTGCTTGCCCATGGCGCAGCTGCATCCCTCGCGGCGGTGGGCCAGGGGAGACGGGGGGACGGCCGGGATGGTCTCCCCCGCCTCGAAGGCGATACGGTCCAGGGCTGCTTCCATGGTCGGGTGGCTGGCGAAGAGGTCAGCCCCGACCTCACGGCCGCTCACGTAGGCGATGCCGAAGGCGATGGGGATCCCCTCGGGCAAAAGGGTGCGCAGGTGCGGGAGGTGCCTCGCGACCTCCTCCACGTGGTCCGGAAAGAGCATCAGGTCGAGGATGGCCTCCCCGCCGAACCGGTAGAAGGCGTTGACCCCGGCGATGACGTCGTCGAAGCGGTCGTGGCCCGACTTGTGGTCGCACAGCTCGCGGGTGGGACCGGCCAGGCTGACGCGGAACTGCACGCCGCGCGAGAAGGACTCGGCGCATCGGCGGGCCACGTTGGTCTGGGCCATGGGGACGCCGTTGGTGAAGAGCGTGATCTCCAGCCCGAGGTCGGTGCCGAAGTCCGCGGCGTCAAGCACCCAGGGGATGAGGAGGGGTTCCCCGCCGAGGAGGGCCACCCGGATCCCGGGGCCCAGCTTTGCGCGGGTGGTGGTGAGCCCCTCACGTACCGTCTCGAAGGAGATTTCGTGGTGACGGGGCGCTCCGGAGTTGGTGCAGCAGTAGGAGCAGTCGAGGTTGCAGCCGTTGGTGAGCTGCAGCTGGACGGTCTGCGGCTCGTCCTTGGGGGGACGGGGCGATGAGAAGAAGCCGTGGGCGTCGAGAGCCTCGAAGAGGTGCCGGGGCAGATCGGTGGAACGGAGATCTCCGGCCGCCAGCGCCCTGATGTGCGGAAGATCCCCCGGCGCGACGCGGCAGAAGACGGCGTGGGAAGACGAGACCAGCAGCTCTCCTCGGAAAAGCGGCAGAAGGGCGAGATCGGCGGGGAGCTCGCTGTTTCGGCAGTCGAGAAATGCAGCTGATGGCGTCTGCGTGGCGTTCATGGTCCCTTTCGTCGGACAGGAGGTCCCTGTCATTCCTGCGGCGCCTCATTGTAGCAAAAAAACTCCGTGCGTGCAGCCGGGATTATCGGCGCGGCCTTTGCGGGCTTGCCGTGGCAATCCCTCGTACGAGGGGGCAGGCCACGGTTTTTTGTACGGGCTTGCCGTGGCAAGGCACAAGGTTGCGGGCCTCTGCGACTGTTTCCACAAAATGGGCGTCGAATCGATGTTTCCTCAGGTTCTCGACACATGCCCTGCCCCGCTTTTC
>QKIM01000423.1 GCA_003249585.1 Deltaproteobacteria bacterium | reverse complement strand
GCTTCACGGAATAGATGAGCTTTCTCGTCTTGATGCTGAAGTGGTAGTAGTACTCGTCGGTCTCCTCGGTGATGAAGGCCGACTCCGGGAGGATCTTGCGGCAGGCCGGGCAGTAGTACTCCTGGCTGGCACGCAGGAAGCGCGCCGTGCCCTGGCAGGGGCAGCTCACGATCCGTTTCGGGCGGTACCTGGTGACCTGGACGAGATATCCGGCCCGATCCCGGGCCACGTCGGCGAAGACCAGCTGCTGGCGCCCATAGGAGAAGTGGGCGCCGGAGAGCTTCGCGCGGCGCAGCCGGGTGCTCACGTCCCCGGGACCCCGGGGGGTGGGGACCAGTCGCACGCCATGGATGCTGGAAAAAGAGGGGCACGCGGTGGTCAGCCTCGTCTTGAGGTCGAAGATGCGTGGGGGCGCGATATAGGTCCCCTGGGACGCGATGTAGCGGCTGGGATGGACCTGGATCCGGGAGACCTCCGAGGGGAGGCTGCCGTGTCGGGCGGTGGAGAACCACGGGGTCCCTTTCCGGGCCGCGGCGGGGAGCGACAGGGTGATGGCGACAAGAAACCAGGGCAGTCTGTGCATGGTACACCTCGAGCGTGTACTATATCATGACGAGGGCGCGATGGCGACGGGGAGACCGCGCGGACGTGGGCACCGTGGTCGATTTCTGTTGAGTTCCAAAGGCCCTTTGGCTAGGTATAGGGCACCTCCCGGCGGGCGCCGGGGACAGCACAGTCAGGAGTGAGACATGCCCTTCGCCAGTGAATTCAAAAAAGGAATGCGTATCGAGATGGACGGGGAACCCTATGTGGTGGTGAACGTGACCACCCAGACTCCCTCGGCCCGGGGCGCCGCGACCCTCGTCAAGGCCAGGCTCAGAAACCTCAAGACCAAGCAGCTGCTCTCCAAGAGCTTCAAGACCTCGGAGCGCTTCAACGATCCCGACTTCGAGATCCGCAAGGCCCAGTACCTCTATGAAGAGGGCGACGACATGTACGTCTTCATGGATGAGGAGACCTACGAGCAGCATACGGTTCCCAAGGAGAGCATCGAGTACGAGCTGGGGTTCATCATGGCAGGGGACACGGTCCGCGCCGTCATCTTCGAGGGCGAGATCATCGGTCTCGAGGTCCCCAACACCGTGGAGCTCACGGTCGTGGAGACGGAGCCGGCGGTCAAGGGCGACACCGTCAACGCTGTGACCAAGGCCGCGACTCTGGAGACGGGGCTCGAGGTCCAGGTCCCCATGTTCGTCAATGAGGGGGACCGGCTGGTCATCGACACCAGAGAGTGCCGCTACATCAAACGCGCCTGATCCTGCCGGGCGCCGAGGAGGCCACCATGGCGACCATCGTGCATCACAACCCTACAGGCGTCCAGTATATCCTTCTCGGGACGGGATACGGCGCCTACGAGTCGGTCCACCCCAAGTTCTTCGGAGATCTCTTTCCCAAGACCGATCTCGGGACCTTCTCCCTGGTGGCCGTGAGCGACCGGGAGGGCCGCATCTTCTGGCTCCACTCGGCCGAGCTCACCGTCGTCACCATCGACGGCAAACGCCCCTCGGACTATCTGTAATCGTCATCGGATCTTGGGGGGGAGGGCGATGACCGCCTGCTTCACGGCTTCGTGCACTGCCACGGCCTGTTTCTCGAGCGCCGCCGTCACGGGCTTTGGCGCCGCTCCCCGGCTGCTGTCCAGGGTAACAGCCCAAAAGCCTGTGTAGGCAGCGGCGGCTTTTTTCAGGGCGGTCGCCTTGTTCTTGAGGACCGAACAGGAGAGGGGGGATTCCTTCTTCCTGGATGTGGCCATGGGTGCGGGACCGGTGGCGCTCATGGCGGGGGGCATCGCCGCCGCGGGCATCGCCGCCGGGGTCATGGTCGCGGTCGTCCTCGTGAATCCGCGGACACATTTCAGTCGGTCGAAGGCCGCCGCCTGCCGCTCCAGGGTCTGGGTGACGAAGACCAGGGCCACCCGCTCACGCAGCTTCCGGGTGAAGGAGGCGGCGCCGCCCGCGGAGAGCGTGTGGTGGAGATACCAGGGGTTGAGGTTGTTCCAGACCACCTCGCCGTAGCGGGCCAGTTCGTCACTGTAGGTCTGGATGTCGAGGGTGTCACCTGAGCGGGTCTTCTCGGGGTTGAGCAGGGGAGCGCCCTGGAGATCGTTGTTCTGCAAGGCGAAGGTGTTGTAGGCTTCGTTGAGGGAGGCGTCCCTGGCGTTCAGGACGGCGCTCTTGACCGGGGGTGTGGCCGTGCGGGCCTCCAGGTTGGTCCCCACGGCGTCCAGGGCCGTGGCTGCCAGGATGAAGTACTGTTTGTAGGGCGTCGAGATGTCGGGCATCTCCCCGGCGTCCTTGAGCAGCTGGTTCGAGCAGGTCAGGTGGCCGGTGGACAGCTCCTTGAGCCGCGCGGCGTCCTTGGCGGAGGCGCCCTCCAGGGCGCGGATCCCCTTCACAGCGGAGAGGATGCAGCCGTTGAGGCCGTTGCTCTTCTTCACGATCCAGGCGGCGTCCTTGACCACGGCCTTTGGCGTGACGGGCTTTTTGACGACAGGCGCCTTCATGTCCGGCGCCATGGCCATGACGGACAGGGGCGGCGGGTTCATGGCGTCGCCGGTGTGGCCGGGCTTCTCCTCGCCCCCGGACTTTTTGCAGGCGGTGAGGAGGAGGATGAGCAGAAGGGTGCGTGGGTTCAGCATGGCCGGCTCCTTGATCGTGGTCGGACGACAGGAGTATTTCCGTGAATGGGAGATCTGTCAAGGGGGAGGCCGCAGAGGCGTCAGTTGACGAGCTCGGCGGGGAAGGGCCTGGGCGCCTTGGGGGAGTTCATGAACTTGTGGAACTTGATCCCCATGCCCGTGAAGGCGGCGGGCTCCGTGTCCGAACGATAGGTCATGTAGTAGTGGCTGCGCACGGTCCCTGTCACCATGAACCCGTCGGCGTCCCCCACGGTGAGGGTCACGGTGGTTCCGATGGGGAGCGGATCGTAGGTCTGGATGAAGAGACCTCCACTGGAGATGTTGATGACGAGGCCGGTATAGCTGCCGTACTCCTCGCTGTCGATGACCACGGGGAGGACGACCTGGTACCGGGTGTGCTGTCTTGTGTTGTTCTGGCTCTCGGGCTGTTCCATGGCGTTCACCTCTGTAGGATTCAGTGTACAATAGTCCCACAATGAAGTCAAATGTAGGATAAAATTTCCTGAAAAAAGTTTGCCCTCCGGGATTCCCGCTTAGACCAAAGGCTGTGCTATGCTATACAATGCAGGCAGAGAAGATGTTGTCAAAACTGCCCGAATAGGTCACACTGCACCCTGAATGCGCCCGCGCCGCGGGCATCCCCGGGGGCCAACGGCCCTGCGGCCGATGGAAACGATGACGCCATGAAACGCTTTCTCATTTTTGTGTTTGGTTTGACCCTCCTTTGTGCGCCCGCGGTGGGAGCCGCGAAGACGAGCTCCACGGACTCCGCCCTCGAGAAGGCCAAGATCTCCTTTCGCGCTGGCCAGGCGCTCTTCGGCGCCTCCCAGTTCAAGAAGGCCGCGGCGAAGTTCATGGAAGCCTATGGCCACAAGCCCATGGCCGCCTTCCTCTTCAACGCCGCTGTCTGCTACGAGAAGACGGGCGAGTACGCCCTCGCCAAGAAATATTTCGTTGAGTACATGGCGAAGGCCAAAGATGTCAAACGTCTCGCCTCAATCCAGGCCCGCCTGAGGCTCCTTGAAAAACTCATCGACTACGTGAAGGAGGCCAAGGCGCGCGAGGTCAAGGCCGCCAAGGAGAAGGCCGAGGCGGAGCGCAAGCGCAAGGAGGCGCTGGCCAAGGGGAAGAAACCTCCAAAGGTCATCATTCTCAAGCCGATTCCCCTGAAACCAAGGCCCAAGCTGCCGCCCATCGCCACCAAGAACATCGTGTCCGTGCAGACCGAACCCCCCGGTGCCGACGTCTTTCTCGACGGGCGCAAGACCAGCGAGGGCGTAACCCCGCTGCAGGTCGAGATCCCCACGGGGCAGCACACCATCACCATAAAGATGAAGGGGTTCTCTCCCCTCAAACGGCAGCTGAAGGTGCACCCCAACAAGATGATCGAGCTCTTCATGAACCTCCGCAAGGAGTCCAAGCTCGCCTGGATCCGGGTGACGGCCAACTGCCCGGCCGCGGATCTCTATCTCGACGGCAAGGCCACGGGGCCCATCGGCAAGGTGCCCTACAACGGGTACATCCCCCGGGGCAAGCACACCCTCTTCGTCGTGGGCGACGGCTTCAAGGAGAAGCGCCTCGACATCACCGCAGAGCCCGGCGAGAACAACAGCTTCCACGTGACCCTCGACAAGCTGCCCGTGGCGTACCTCTCCATCTTCGGCAGCCGGGTCCGCAACGCCAAGGTGAAGCTCGGCCGCAAGGTCGTGTGCGTCGCGCCCTGCCTGAAGATCCGGGTACCCTCGGGGAGACACCGCCTCGCGGTCTCCAAGAAGGGGATGAAGTCTGTCAGGAAGACCATCGAGCTGGACAAGGGCGATCACAAGAACTTCTCCGTGGAGCTGCAGAAGGCCCCCAACCGGGCCGGTGCCATCACGGCTTACATCATCGGGCTGGCTGCCTTCGGCGGCGGCGTCTATCTGGGCAACATGGCCCGGGAGATCAAGAGCGACTGGGACAAGAAGGTGGAGACCGGGGTCCCGGTCTTCTCCAACGACGCGAAGCTCAAGGACGGCAAGATCTACTCCATCGGCGCCAATGTGCTCTTCGGGGTCAGCGCGCTCTCCCTGGTCATCGCTGTCCTGCGCACCTTCTCCGAGTCCTCGCCCGACTCCCGTATCATCCAGACAGTCAACATGGGCACCACTTCGGTGAGCCTCACGCCCTTCGTCGCTCCCGGCGGGTCTGGGGTCTCTGTCTCGGTGAAGTATTGAGGTGAACCATGCAGCGTGTAACTCTCCTTCTGACTGCCCTGTTCCTCCTCTCCGCCTGTGACTGGCGGGAGTTCGACGATATGGCCACGTCGGCCACCGTGCAGGTCATCGACGGCCCCGACAGCTACACGGGGAACATCTTCGGGCAGGTGGTGACGCCCCTGTACGAAGGCAATTTCAAAGCCCCGGGGCTCTATGTGGTGGGAGGTACCGGCGAGGGGGGGCTCGCCCTCGTGGACTTCAGGAGCGGCACGCCCGAGACGATCCTGCTGCCGGTGGTCATGGACTCGGCCTTTACGGTCCAGGCCCTGGTCCCCCTCTCGGGCAGCGCCGGCGACTGGCGTTTCGCCGCCACCTCCCTGGGCAGCGTCTATTTCTTCCGCATCATGGAGTCGGAGAGCGGATTCTCCGTGAGCCTCGAGCAGACCATTGACTCCTCCTATCCCGGCTTCGGGCGCAACGTCCTGCCGCTGCCCGCCCTCGGCGAGTCCTATGTGTTCGCCTCCACGGACCACCTGTATTTCGCGCCCCAGGACGCCACGACCATGGAGACCCTCTCCCTGGACGGGCTCGTTCTCCCGGAGGATGATGCCGTTGCCTTCAATGTCCCCTTCCTGGGTACCTTCGAGCACGCGGGCGACCAGTGGCTGGTGGTGGGCGGCAGCACCGATCCGGGGACTGGCTCTCACTGGGCCCTGCTCTTCATCGACCTCGCCGACACCTCGAACAGGACGCTCCTCACCTTCGACGACACCTACCCCGGCGAGATGGTGCGGACCCTCAAACTGACCGATCTCGACGGAGACGGCGCCCCCGAACTGTTCGTCGGCGCGGGGCAGAACATCTACGTCTTCCGCAATGACCAGCCTTCGGCGGCTCTTCCCTTTGGCGCCACGCCGGATTTCACTCTCCACGCGACCGATCGCGAGGTGGGCCAGATCATCGAGTTTGGCGACCTCACGGGGAACAGCCATCTGGAGATCATCGCCGCCGATCCCTCCTATCAGGCCAACGGCGACAAGCGTCTCGGCTCCGTGAGCATTTACAGCGACACCTTCTTCGATGGGGGGGGACCCACGGCCTCACCGCTGCTCTCCCTCTCTCCCAACACCGACGAGGAGAAGAAGTTCGGCTCCTCACTCATCACCGTCCCCACGGTCACCTTTCCTGGTCGTGACGAGCTGGTGGTGGGCGGCTCCAACTCCTCCTATCTCTATTTCATCACCGGGATCGAAGGGGACGACTCCCCCGCGGCCGATCCCCGATAGGTTTTTTCACATGACAACACTCGTCCTCCTCATCGCCCTCGCAGCGACGGCGCCGACAGCAACCCAGCCCGTCACCACCCTCCTCAACATCGACTGCGCCGATCAGGGCGCCGTGGAACGTGTCCACACGGCCCTGGCCGTTCTGCCCACGGTGTCCCTGGCTACCGTGGGGAGCTTCCCCGACGCGGAAAAGAAGTCCGTGGCCGCGACCCTGAAGACCCTGGGGCGCTTCCCCACCAAGCTCGGCCTGGCCCTCATCCGCAAGCAACTGAGGCGCCGGAACATCACCACCGCTGTGGTCCTCAGTCAGAAGAGCATCTACGTGGTCACTACCGGGCTGTTGAGGGGGCCCTGGGCGATTCCGGGACCACGCGCGGCCCTCTCCGTAGACCTCGTGGAGTTTCTCTCCAGCCCCTTTCCCAAAAAATCCCGGACCAGGGCAGTCGCCACTGCGCAGGTCCCCTGGTGGAAGAACTGGATCTTCTGGACCGGCGTCGTCGTCATCACCGGGTCCATAGTGGCCTTCTCCCTGCTCACCCAGGATCCAGACTCCGTGGACGTACACGTGAGATATCCCGCCAAATAGCCAAAGCCGGCTTGCGCTGTCAGGGGAGGGGACATGAAAGGGGCAAAAAAACTTGCCTTTTGCCCAAATAATGTTTATTTTCTTCTCGGTAGGTGCAACATGTCTGAATTCGACGACAACGACTTCGACGACAATGATACCGTCCTCGGTTTCGAGAACAAGGCGGGAGCCGGAATCTCGCCCGGTCAGCGTACAGGATTCACCGAGGAACTCTTCGTCTTGCCCAAAGGAATGAAATTGAAAGAGACCCAAGAGATCAGCAGCAACGATGAACGCGACAGGGAGAACGAGCCTGTCGGGATAGAGGAACAGGCGGGCGAGGACAGGGTGGTTCAGGAAGAACCCCTGGACATCCCTGTCGAGGACTTCAACGGCCTCTCCGAGGAGATCGACGCCACGGCGGAGACCCATCGGGCCAATTCCACCGGGGGGGGCACCGCGGAGCGGGAGGTGCTCAGCGAGGCGCTCAGGGAGCTCATCGCCAAGGTGAACAGTCTGAACGAAGAGCTCTCCGAGGAGCGGAACCGCAAGATCCGTCTGGCCGCAGACATGGAGAACCTCAAGAAGCGCTCGGCCAAGAACCAGGAGATGGCCGTCAACAGGGCGAGGACCGACGTCCTTGTGGAGTTCCTCCCCGTGGTGGACCACCTGGAAATGGCGTTGGCGCACGTTGAAGAGTCGACCAGCATCGAGGCCCTCAAGGAGGGGGTCCTCATGGTGCTCAAGCAGTTCGCCAACACCCTGACCCGCTTCGGCGTGGAGAGCGTCGATGCCCTTGGACAGACGTTCGACCCCAACTTCCACGAGGCCATGGCCCAGGAAGAGAGCCAGGTGTATGACTCGGGGGTGGTTATCTCCCAGTGGCAGAAGGGCTACAAGCTGGGCGAAATGCTCATACGGCCCGCGAGGGTCGTGGTCTCCCGCGGGCCCGGCCCCGGAGAGGACGGCGGCGGTACTCCTGAGGGAACGGGGTCCGACCGCGAGGGTTGATTGTTGTTGACAATTTGTATATTATCCCGGCCAGGCCGTTGAGAAGCCCGGAGTTTACATGGGAAGACTGATTGGAATAGATCTGGGAACGACCAACTCCTGCGTGAGCATCATGCAGGACGACACGCCGATCGTGATCCCAAACAGCGAGGGGAGCCGTACAACGCCCTCCATGGTGAGCATCACCGAGGCTGGGGAGCGGCTCGTCGGCCAGCTGGCAAAACGTGCCCACGTCGCAAATCCGAAACACACCATCTTCGCGGTGAAGCGTCTCATGGGCCGGAAGTTTCTCGACGCGGATGTCCAGAAGATGGCCAAGAGCTCGCCCTACGACATCGTGGGCGGCGGCAACGGTGACGCCTGTGTCCGCATCCGGAACAAGGAGATGAGCGCCACCGAGGTGTCCAGCATCATCCTCGAGACCCTCAAGAAGGTGGCGGAGGAGTACCTGGGCGAGGCGGTCACCGACGCCGTCATCACTGTCCCTGCCTACTTCGACGACGCCCAGCGGCAGGCGACCCGCGACGCGGGAAAGATCGCCGGCCTGGAGGTCCAGCGCATCGTCAACGAGCCTACGGCCGCGGCGCTGGCCTACGGTGTCCAGAACGAGGGCAAGGACGAGGTCATCGCCGTCTACGATCTGGGCGGCGGGACCTTCGATATCTCCATCCTGGAGATCAGCATGGGGATGTTTCAGGTGCGCGCCACCAACGGGGACACCTTCCTGGGTGGTGAAGACTTCGACGTCCGACTGGTGGATTTCCTCAGGGATCAGTTCAAGGAGCAGACCGGCATCGATCTCGCCGGCGACAACATGGCGCTCCAGCGCATCAAGGAAGCGGCCGAGAAGGCCAAGATGGAGCTCTCCGCCGTCAAGGAGACCGACATCAATCTTCCCTTCCTGGCTGTGAACAACAACGGACCCCAGCACCTGGTGACCACCATCACGCGCAAGGAGTTCGAGGATCTCACCCGGGACCTCGTGGAGCGGACCCTGGAGCCCTGCCGCGCAGCCCTGACCGATGCGAGCCTCACGACCAAGGAGATCGACCACGTGCTCCTCGTGGGTGGGCAGACCCGCATGCCCCTCGTGCAGTCCATGGTGTCCGACTTCTTCGGCCTCAAACCCTACAAGGGGATCAACCCAGACGAGGTCGTGGCCATGGGGGCCTGCATCCAGGGAGGGATCATCGAGGGCAGCGTCGAGGATATCCTTCTCCTCGACGTGGTCCCCCTCTCCATCGGTGTCGAGACCGCGGGCGGTATCTTCGCCCGCATCATCAACAAGAACACGCCCATCCCCACGCGCAAGGGCATGGTCTTTACCACCGCCGTGGACAACCAGCCCTTCGTGAACATCCGCGTCTGCCAGGGAGAGCGTGAGATGGTCGAGGACAACAAGGTCCTGGCCACCTTCCAGCTTCAGGGGATTCCTCCGGCACCCCGGGGTCTGCCCCAGATCGAGGTCTCCTTCGAGGTGGACGCCAACGGGATCCTCTCTTGCTCTGCCAGGGATCTCGGCACGGGACGCGAGCAGCGGGTCCAGGTCACGCCCAATTACGGCCTCACCGAGGAAGACATCGAGCGGATCCAGACGGAGTCGCAGCTCTTCGCCGACGAGGACCGGCAGAAACGGGAGATCGCCGAGCTGCGCAACAAGGCTGAGACCCTCATCTACACCACGGAGCGCGCCATCGAGGAGTATTCGGACATCCTCGAAGAGGGGGAGATAGCCGAGATTAAAGCGGATCTGGTCTGGTGTAAGGGGAAGGTCGACTCCACGGATGTCGAGGCCCTGAGAGACGCCGTGATGCGCCTGGAGACCTCCGCTCACCTCTTCTCCGAGGTGCTCTACAGGGACTTCCTGGACAAGGAAGAGTGATGCCTGCCCGTGAGTGGAGAATCCCCATTCTCCTCTTCCTCCTCACCCTGGTGACCACTACCCTCACGGGGGCTGCGTACGCCGGGGCCGGTCTCTCGGAGTGGTACCGCGGGCTCTCTTTCTCCATCCCGCTCATTGCCATCCTCCTCACCCACGAGATGGGGCACTACCTTGCCGCCAAAAAGCACGGCGTGGCCACCTCGCCACCGTGGTTCATCCCCCTCCCGCCGGCTATCGGCATCGGCACCCTCGGGGCGGTCATCCGTATCCGTGAGCCCATCACCTCCCGCAACGCCCTCATGGAGATCGGCGCCGCGGGACCCCTCATGGGGATGCTCGTCGCCCTGCCCGTGCTGATCATCGGCGTGGCCCTCTCCGAAGTGAAGCAGATCCCGCTGGCCTCCCAGGTCGAGGTGATCTCCGAGGGTAACTCCCTTTTGTACGTGCTGGTCAAATACGTGATCCACGGCTCCTTTCTGCCCTTTGCGGGCCGCGACATCATGATGCACCCCGTGGCCTTCGCGGGGTGGATTGGCCTTCTGGTCACCATGATCAACCTCATCCCCGTGGGGCAGCTCGACGGGGGGCACATCGCCTTCGCCTGGTTCGGAGACCGCTATTCGCGCTTCTCCCGCCGGCTCCACGCCTTTTTGCCTCTCTTCGGAGTGGGGGTCTTCCTCTACGTCTTCGCCAGCGACGCCATCACAGGGACGCTCAAGTCCTCCATGAGCCTCCTGGTCACAGGGACGGGGCTCTCACGGGACGCTTTCACCACGGCCATCTCCGCAGCCATGCCCTGGTTCATCTGGCCCTTCGTCCTCATCATCCTGCGCAAGCTCGGCGGAGATGAGATCCACCCCCCTGTGGGGCCCGACAAGCTCACCCGCCGCAGCCGGGTCATCGCCCTGGCGACGGCCGTGCTCTTTCTCCTGATCTTCATGCCCATCCCCATGAGGGCCCAATGAGAGCTGGGTTGACCCTCCACTGCCCGGTGTGCTCCGCCGATCATCCCGTGGAGGGTATACGCGGCGGTGCGGGGGCGCTCACGGTCCGCTGCCCGGGGTGCGAGACGCTGCTCGAGGTGCCGACTCTCGCGCCGGCCCCTGTCGATTCCCCGGCCCAAGAACCCAG
>QKIM01000091.1 GCA_003249585.1 Deltaproteobacteria bacterium | reverse complement strand
GGGCCCCGGAGATCTCCTCGGAGAAGGCCGTGATGATGCCCTTGATGGACTCCACGGAGAGGGCGCAGGAGACGTCGGCCTGCTTCACGAGGGAGAGGGTGTCCCAGGCGTTGATCATACCCATGGCGCAGGTGACCTGGACGCCGTTGGTGAGGGCCAGCCCCTCCTTGGCCTCAAGGGTGATGGCCTCGTAGCCGTGGAAGTTCTTGAGGTTCTCGAAAGAGGAAGAGACGAAGCCGTCCTGATCGGGGCGGGCCACGTAGACGCCGTGGCGTCGGGAGTTCTTGGCGCGGCGGGGATCGTAGATCATGCCGCCGGCGTCGCCCACGATGACCAGGGAGAGGTGGGAGAGGGGCGCGAGGTCGCCGGAGGCCGACACGCTGCCCTGATCGGGCACCCAGGGATAGATGTCGCGGTTGAGCAGCTCCAGGATCTTCTCCAGGACCAGGGTGCGCAGACCCGAGGTGCCCCGGGCCAGGGCGTTGGCCCGCAGCAGGAGGGCAGCGCGGACCACGTCCTCAGACAGGGGCTTGCCGATGCCGCTGGCGTGGGAGCGGATGAGGTTGTGCTGCAGGATCTTGGTGTCCTCGCGGTTGATGAAGATGTTCCGCTTGGATCCGAAGCCCGTGGTGAGCCCGTAGACGGGGACGTTGTGGTCCACCAGCAGGTTGACCACCGTGCGGCACCGATCCGTGAGGCGGCGGGTCTTCTCCGAGAGCTGCACGCGGCGGCGAAGCCGGGCGACCTCGATGACGTCCGTGATGTTCAGGTTGTTCCCGTCGATGAAAAGGGGTTCCATAGCACCTCGTCGCTCCGGGGAGCGGCTCGTCGCCGGGCGGCGACGGTGTAAATGCACTCGGAGTCTCGACAGAACCCATATGTTCTGCTACATCTCCACCGTCCCGGAGTGTAACCTCTGTCTCCATCAAGTAGACAAAAGAGTCAACACCCTTTCTGAGGCGCCGCTTGATTCCACTCCTTTTGGGACCGGAAAGTAGAACCATGCCCCCTACAAAACGCAGCACAACCAAGAGAACCACCAAAGCGGTCACCCGAAAAGTCCAGATCCGTCTGGAGGACCGGGGCGTCAAGGCCATCCGCGCCGGCCACCCGTGGGTGTTCCGCAACGCCATTCTCAATGAGGATCTGGCCCTCAAGTCGGGGCAGGTGGCGCCGCTCTATGACGCCGACGGCCGCTTCCTGGCCAATGGCCTCTACGCCGCCGACGGCGCCGTGGCCTTCCGCGTCATCTCCCAGGAAGAAGACGTGAAGGTCGGCGAGCAGTGGTTCCGCACCCTCGCCTCGAGGGCCCTCAAGCGCCGCCAGCCCATCATGGATCCCGAGGTCACGGCCTTTCGGCTCGTCAACGGCGAGGCCGACAACCTCCCGGGCCTCACGGTCACCCGCTTCGGTGACTGGCTGCTGGCCATCGAATACCTCGAGGGCATGACCACCCTCACGGACGCTGTGGTGGACCAGCTCCTCAAGGAGCTCAATCTCAAGGGCGCCTACCGGCAGCAGCGGCTGCGTCCCTCGGGCTCCCCCGAGATGCAGAAGGTTCCCCCGTCCCGCAAGATGGCCGGCGAGGAGGCCCCCCTGGAGATCGAGGTGCATGAGGACGGCCTGCGCCATCTCGTAGACATCACGGCCCCCATGGGCGTGGGCTTCTTCCCGGACTACCGCGAGGGCCGCAGGCTGATCCGCAAGCTCGCCCCGGGCCGCCGCATGCTCAACCTCTTCTCCTACACGGGTGCCTTCGGCGTCGCCGCCCTGGCGGGCGGCGCCACCCAGGCCGTCAACGTCGACTCCTCCCAGAAGGCCAACAGCAAGGCCCTGCAGAACGCCCAGCTCAACGGCTTCGACCACGAGCGCTTCACCACCATGACCATGGACATCTTCCGCGCCCTCAACGAGATGATCGCCCGGGGCGAGCGCTTCGACCTGGCCGTGGTGGATCCCCCCTCCTTCTCCAAGGGCAAGGGCGGCACCTGGTCCTCGGCGCGCGACTACACCAACCTGGTCCGCCTGCTGCTCCAGGTCATGGAGCCCGGCGCCTACGTGCTCTTCACCTCCAACATGGCCAAGACCTCCGTGGAGGACTTCGAGCGCTCCATCTCGCTGGGAGCCGGCCGCCGCACCATCTCCATCGTGCAGCGCATCTCCACCCCCTTCGACTACCCCGAGCTCCCGGGCTTCCCCGAGGGCTCCTACCTCAAGTCCCTCATGACCCTCGTGGAGTAGCCCCATGGGCGGGGCAGACCTCCGGCGCCTCCTGGGCGACGAGCGCAACTCCCCCTTCACCCGGGGCCGCCACCAGGTCGCCCTCGTCTACCCCGCCTCCTACCGCGTGGGGATGGCCAGCCTGGGCTTCCTCACCGTCCACCGCCTCATCAACGAGCACCCCGACATGAGCTGCGAGCGGGGCTTCACCGACGTCAACGATGCCTCGGGTCCCGTCACCATGGAGACGGGCCGCCCCCTGAACCGCTTCCCCTTCCTGGCCGTCTCCGTGGCCTGGGAGCTGGAGGTCCCCGAGCTCCTCGGGCTCCTCGACGCGGCCCACATCCCGCCCCTGCGTGAGGAGCGCGGCCCCGGGGATCCCCTGATCCTCGCCGGCGGCCCCCTCACCACCGTGGTCCCCGACCTCCTCGGCCCCGTAGCTGACGTGATCTTCCTGGGGGAAGCCGAGCAAACCCTCCCCGCCTTCCTCGACCTCCTCGCCCGCGACCTGCCCAGGGAGGAGCTCCTGGAAACGGCCGACGGCATCCCCGGGATCTTTGTCCCCTCACTCTCCGACGTCCCCGGTGCCCCCGCCCCGCCGGTCCCCGCCGACCTCCTGCCCGCCTGCTCGACCTTC
>QKIM01000455.1 GCA_003249585.1 Deltaproteobacteria bacterium | reverse complement strand
AGGGGCCGAGGGTCTCTCCCGGGCCGAGCGCGCACGCCAGGCCGTGGGAAGGCTCTCCAGGCTGGGCCCGTTGCTCATGGCCCTCGGCCTGCTGTGGCCCGCCAGCACCGCCGGGCCGGAGGAGGACAGCCGCCCGGCCTGGGTCGAGGCTCGACGGGAGTTCGAGGCGCGGCTGAGGGACGTGTCGGAGGCTTCGCGCCAGCTCCAGGAGGAACTCGAGGCGCAGTCGAGTCCGGGAGAGGCCATGGCCGCGGAGCCCGGGTCTTCTTCGGAGCCTGCGCCGGGCAAGGGCTCCCCACCCGCGGCGCGAACGACGGGGGATTGCAGGCCAGCGTCGAACAAGGGCGATGCAAACAAACACCACATTGCCACCGACAAGAACAGCATCTCCGATGCGAGTGGAGGGCCTTGGACTCCGCTCTTCGAGGATCTCTTCAAACGGGCCGGGGTGGACCTGCAAGACCCGGCAAACATTCTATATTTGCTCAAGCATCAGGGGCCACACCCGAGAGATTACCATGAAGAAATCTATCGGCGGCTCAGGGATGCTCTTGCTGGCTGCAGGACCACATCAGAGTGCCGTAAACGGCTCGTGGATGAACTCGACAGGATCGCTGCCGACATCTGCAAGCCCGGATCCGCGCTCAACAAGCTCCTCACGAGATAGCCATGGACACCAGGAACAGATTCTAGGATCTGTGGGATGACAGGAGCATGTCTGCACGCTGGCACCTGAGGAGCCCCGTGGACGACAAGGGACAGGAGGTAGATCCCTGGCAGTTTGATCAAGGTGTTCGCCTGGAAGATACTGGCATCATCTGCTTCCCTGTAGAGCCAGGAGGCCCTGCCCTGGACTTCACCATGGCCTCGTTCTCAATCCCTGTCGTCAGCAACGAGGTTGTTCGCCTCTTCGACCGCCTCGACATTCAAGATGAGGTCCAGTTCATCCAGGTCCAGGTCGAGGGTTATCATGAGCCCTACTTCATTCTCAACACACTCCAGACAATCCGCTGCATCGACGACGCGCGGTGTGAGGAGGTGCTGTACTGGCTTCCCGAGGACAATCGCCCAGACAAGCTGGGAAAGTACCGCAACGTACGGGGGCTCAAGATAGATCCGACCAGGGCCGGCGGGGCCAACATCTTTCGCCCCTGGGGTTGGACTGGGACCTTGATTGTCTCGGAGCGCGTCAAGCTGGCCATGGAGGAGGCGGGCCTTGTTGGCCCCCGATTCATTGAAGTTTGAGAGCCCTGGCTTTCAAGGTCTGGGGGGTCGACTCGCTCCAGGCGCTGCAGCTCGCGACACGTGCGGTGGGAGAGCTCCTCCGGGAGAAGTGTCACGGGTTGACGTGGTGTGGGGACTCGGACCTCGGATGTCCCAAGGTGTATCCCGCCTTCTTGTCCCCGGCAGAAGCCTTTGACACCTTCTCCTGGCTCATTTCTTCTTCGTGGTGAGCGAGTCGATGTCCTCCCGGCACAGCGTGCCACCGACGAGCTTGATGCCTTGGCTGCTCAGTTGGCGACGCTCCCTCGTCATGTGATTGATGGGTGTCGAACCGCTGGCGACCCACAACCACTGGGTGACTCCACGCCCGGGGCGCAGATGAGCCCGGACATGTTCCTCGGACCACTGCTTCTTCCTGATGACGGTGGAGACCTCCTTGGGGCTGGCCGGATGGACTTCGACGCCGACGAGCCAGGCCGAAGTACGCACGCCCAGCAGGTAGTCCCAACGAGGCGCTTCCGCGTGGCTCTTCGCCAGGGCTTCATCCAGGTACAGACTGTCCTGGAAGGACTGTCGCAGAGACTCCACGATGCGGCCCCTGTCGCTCGACTCGAGGGCCTGGAGTCCCGGATGGACGTGTCCCACGAGTTGACTGCTCTCCTGAAGCGCCGCGGCAAGACCCGAGGCCACTTCGCCGTGCTCATTCATCGCGGGCTCCCGCGTTCACGGCATCCGCGACGACGTCGTTGAACCGGCTGCTGAACTCCGTGAGCCCACCCCACCCCGAGACTCCCGCGTCCTCGGACGATGGATCCAACTCGGAGATGTCCTGAGACGTGACGCCGCCCTCGCCGAAACGCAGATAGAAGGTCCGGTAGCTCATGTCCTCCGCCAGCGCGGACTTCATCACGTCCAGCATGTGGGGCTCCGGCTCATCCATCTGGAAGGCCCTGCACAGCAGCGCCGGGTCCGCGCCTCGCGCCTGCAACATGCGCAGGGTGAAGACGATGTCCAGCACGAGCGGCGAGTGGGTCGAGAGGAGGACCTTGTAGCCCCGCCAGAGAAGCTCCAGCACCAACAGCATCACCACCGAGATGGCCTGCGGGTGCAGCCCCATCTCCGGCTCCTCGATGATGACCGTGTCGATCTTCGGGTGCTTGCGCTCGCCGCCCTGGGGCAGCAGGTGCGCGAGTCCCAGCAGCAACGGCGTGAACTCCCGCTGTCCCGCCGTCCAGGTCATGAAGGGCAACCGCGCCCCACCATCGAACTCGAGCTCCAAGCGCTTCTTCAACTGCTCCTTGCCCAGGCGGACCCGGCCGCCATGGAAGACGGCTCCATCCAGGGCGTCGCGGTAGGCGCCCTTCTTCCAGAGCTCCGGCGGGAAGAGCTTCTCCTCGGTGGGGCTCGCGAACAGGGCGTAGAGCTGTTGGCTGAAGAGCCGGGCGACCGCGGGCATCTCGGCCGTCAGCTTGAGGAAGGGCGCCGGCCAGCCCTCGGCGAGCAGCAGCGCCCGGTGCGCGGGGATGACGAACACGCTGCCCTCCGCCGCGCCCCGCGCCGTGTCCATGCCCCGCCACGTCAGTTCCCGTCCATCGACGAGCACCGAGGAGCCTTGACCCCAGGCGTGGCCCAT
>QKIM01000285.1 GCA_003249585.1 Deltaproteobacteria bacterium | reverse complement strand
AAACAGGGATCCCTGCTGTACAAGACCGTGATCAAACCCCAGATCGACAAGCAGCGCAAGACCTACAAGACCCTGCTCGAGACCTACGACAAGACCTTCAAGGCCCTTGACGCCAAGAAGATCCCCGCAGGCGCCAACGTCCTGGGTATGCGCCTCGAGGATTTCCACCGGGTGGAGGCGCTCTCCAGCGATCTCCCCCACGCCTACGCCGCCCTCAAGACGCCGGTGCTCTATGTCAACGGGAAGAACGACTGGATCTGCCCCGTGGATGCCGTGGAGCGGTTCCGCAAGACGATCACCTCGAAGAAGGATCTGGAGTTGGTCATCTTCGAGGATCTCAGCCACGTCATGTACAAACTCAGCCCCGTGGAGTTCTCGGGAGAACTCGTCACGCGGATCACCGGCTGGCTCGGCCGGTTGACCGGCCGCAAGGCGTCCCCCGCCCCCATGACCACCAAGGGCTGATCTGAGGCCCCAGACGCCATCACAGCTCGCCGAGGGAGACCATGATCACCGTGCTCGTCGCGGTGCGCTTCATGATCAGGTCCCCGAGACCGTGTCCTTGAGGGTCTTCCAGCCGTCGGCCCCGAGCTGGCGCCGCAGCGCCGAGAGGATCGTAGTGTGGGCCTTCGGATCGTAGACCGTGAGGAGCGTCCTGCGCATGGACTCGGGTCCGTAGGGGTTCCCTCCTGCGGGGCTCCGCACTCCATGGAAATCGGTGAGCACCATGGGGGTCCCCAGGAGCCACGGCGTGCCCGTGTCGGAGCGACGGGGCAGCGAAGACACACCACCGCCCAGCGAGGCCGATGATGGTGCACATCTATTAAAAACGGACCCATTGCGCATAGATTGACCGCTATCCCCTGGGGGGCGCTCCCGATGGAGAAAACCCTATCCCCATCTCGTTGTTGGGTCCAGACAATACCCCCTTTGGCCCGGCGACCTTGCCGCCCCTCTCCCTTTCGAGGGCTCATCGCTCAGAAGCCGACCTTCGGCGGGAGGGTCCTGTCGAAGTAGTTCACGGTGATGCCGATGCCCACGAACGTCACGTCGGGGCCAGGAAGATATCCGGCCATGACGGAGATCCCCATCCCGACGCTCTCGTGCCGGGCATAGACGATCTGCAGATCCCCCTGGAGCGCGAAACGGGCCTGCCCCTCGTGGAGCCTGGTCCCGAGGCCCAGGTTCACCTTCAGCCCCAATAGCTGGGGATCGGGCTGCTTCGCCCCGAAGAAGTTGACCCCTGCGAAGAGCATCGCGCTGCCTGAGAATGCGGTGTCATTGGCTTCGCTGTCGCGCATGGCGCCCAGGGACGCTTCAGCGCCGAGGCTGAGAAAGTCGCTTCGGCCGTTGTAGTTCTTGTCGTAGAGATCCTTCTGTGAGGCGGCCCCCAGTTCGTAGGAGACGAAGACCTCCCCACCGGCCGTGTCCCTCGTGGACAGAGCCCGCGGACCGACCTGCAGCAAGCGGGTACAGCCACCACTCCACCCGAGGAGCGACAGACAGAGGAGGGCGGTGCGAACGGTTCTAGGGAGCATGGGTCCCTCCCTTCCCGGGGGCTTTGGCGAGAGCGGCCGCGATGAAGACGATGGCCCCGCCGATGGACACACAGTTGTCACGGTTGAGTGCCTCGGGACAGCCCTTCTTCGCGGTCAGACAGGCCTGAATGGGGCCGTCATGTACCCGGCAGCCCGCCTTGTACCGCGCTCGCAGTTTTGCAAGGTCCTGTCGCAGCATCGACTCCTTCAGGACCTTGCGGTACTTCGATTGCAGGAGCGCCCCGATGAAGTGATGAAGCTCCTTCATGGTTGCATTGTTTTCGGTGCTCATCAGGTCCATGGTCCACCGGTAGACATCCTCGATGACCTTGGACGCGAAGGGCCGCTTGAGGATCTCCACGGTGAAGGGAAAGGGATCGTCGCTCAGGACAGCCTTTTTGAGCGCCCTCATGCTCCACTCGTGCTCCGTGGAGAGGGCGATGCCCTTGCGGAGCAGCAGGATGCCCACCCTGGCGCTGATCGTTCCATAATCTCCCAGTGACCAGAACTGGGACGGGTTGTAGGTCACCATACGGGTCTCGTTGATGGAGACGCCGAGGCTCAGGGCATACTGGACCATGAGCACCTTCCCGTACTGGATCCCCTTGCGGAACATCTTTTTCGCCTCATCGAGGGGGCGGGGAACCATGGGCCCCAACGTTTCGATGACCTCCGGGGGCGTGCCCTCCGACTCGAGCGCACTGTCCAGACAGGCCTTGATGGAGACATATGCGCGCCAGCCGACATCCCTGGGCCTGAGATGCACGTTGCGGGACTTCACGATCTTGAACCCGTCGGGATACCAGCCCCGCACCGCATCGATGAAGATGGGGACACGGGCCCCGCCTTCGCGGCCGCACAAGAGGTCGGCCACCTCCTTGATCTCGCCCGAGAGCTTGGGCAGGAGCGCCCGGATGGCGTCGATCCGTTTCTCCTTCACCGCCGCTCGAAACTGGACCATGAACGCAGAGTCCATATGCCCGATGTCCTGTGAATCCTTGTGTTCGATGTACTCCGAATACCGCCGTGTGCGGGTACCGTCGCCAAACCCCGTCAGCGAGCCGCAGGCTCCGAGGAGGAATCCCCAGGCGGTCAAGATCAATATGGAACATGTACAGCGCATGAAAACCCCATCATCAAAGGAAAAGTCGGAGGGGCCGCTCCAGGGGTCTCCGTGGTATTCACAATATCACGTGGCTGATTTCTGGCAAGGGTCAGGGGAGTACCGGCTCAGGGCGTGAGGCTTTGGCAGATGAAGGCTTTACATTCGGCCCCTTCTGCCAGTACAACAGGGGGACACCAAGGACCAGACGCGGCCTCT
>QKIM01000207.1 GCA_003249585.1 Deltaproteobacteria bacterium | reverse complement strand
GGGAAATCGAGTCTTCAGTGAATCGACAGCCTCCTTCAGATTCGTTCCGCCAAGAAGACGGTTCCCCGGGAAGAAGACGACCGAATTCCAGTCCCAGTCGACTCCCTGTGCCCCGTCCCCGATGGTCACCTTGGCTGCCCCTGCCTCGAGGCACTGTTCGGCGATTCCGACGAGGATCTCCGCCTTGGTCCATTCTCCTGTGAGAGGATCACCGGGGAATCCCAGGCCGAAAACGACCAGATTCGGCTTGATGAAGACCGCCTTACCCGACAGGTCTCCGCCCGCATGAAGGCCGAGCACCTCTGCTGCCCTCCTGCCCATTCGGTACAGGTCGGAAGGACCGTCCCCCAGGACTGTGTAGACAGTCGCCCGTGTTGACCCCGCCCCCTCTTCCTCGTCCTCACCGCAACCCTGGACGACAAGAGGTGTCCCCAGCGCCACGCAGGTCCCTGCACTTGCCTTGAGGAACTGTCGTCTCGTGTAGTTCCCCATGTCTTCCCCTTCGTTTCCGTTCTACCTGTGTGCCTCAACCGAATCAACGGTGAAGCTGCCGCTGAGCCGGAGATCTCGCGAGGAAGGCCCTATGTGTATTGTGTACGAGATCGGCTCCACGTCCCAGTCGCCGACCGCCACATCGTAGAAGGCCAACTCCTCAGCGGGAAGATCGAAGAGAACCCTTCGGGTCTCGCCGGGCGTCAAGAAGACCTTCATGAACCCCTTCAGCATCCTGACGGGCCGATCCACCCGAGAGCCTGTACACCTCACGTAGAGTTGTACCACTTCTTCCCCGGCCACGGCACCGGTATTGCTGACGTCCGCACCAACTCTCAGGGTACCTTTACTCCGCACGGTCTGAGCTGACAACGTAAGTTTCGCGTATGCAAACGTAGTGTAGCTCAGGCCGTACCCGAAGGGAAAGCGAGGCTCGATTCCCTCGCGATCGACATGAAGATAGCCGTGGTAGCACCCGTACGCCACCTGAGATCGATCGTTGACGAACGCGGGCAGATCCTCCTCGGATCGCGGCCAAGTGCTGGGCAGCCTGCCGGAAGGATTCACGTCCCCGAAGATCACATCGGCGATCGCGTTTCCACCTTCTTGGCCCGGGTACCACGCCATGAGGACCGCCTCCACCCGCGGCAGCCAGCTCTCAAGCGTGATCACACTGCCACCCTCGAGCACGACGATCGTACGGGGGTTCAGGTCTGCTACGGCCGCGATGAGTTGCTCTTGTTTCGCGGGCAGCCCGAGGTTCACCCGATCTCCTTTTCCCGGGATGATGGCCTCGCCCTCCTCCTCGGCCGTCAACCCCGCCACCACGACAGTCGCATCAGCCCCAGCTATGACTGCACGATTGTCTGCGGAAAGGGGATTTCCCACCACGTAGTCGACTCGGATGTCCCCTGCCCGGTTTCGCATACCCTCCAAAGGCGTAATTACGTATGGGGGAGCCACGGTGCTGCTGCCGTTGTCACCGTGGTTGGGCGTGTCTGCAAGCTCCCCGATCACTGCCACGGATTCGATGTACTTCCGATCCAGGGGCAGAGCCCCGTCGTTCTTCAGAAGAACGATCGCCTTTCGAGCCACCTCGAGGGCAAGCGCGGCGTGCTCCTCTGTAGCCACCTCTTTCGGGTCCGGTTCTGCAGGATCCGTGTCGAGCCCAAAGCAGTACTTGACACGCAGGATCCTCCGGACGGCCTCGTCGATCGTCTCCTCGGGCACGGTGCCCTTTGCTACTGCAGCAAACAGGCGATTCCCGTAGAAGATGGGGGCGGGCATTTCGATGTCCAGGCCGGCCATGGCCGATTCGTCGGAGCTCCACGTACCAAACAACCAGTCCGATTCCACGAACCCTTTGAATCCCCAGTCCCCCTTCAGGATTTGGCCCAGAAGCGGAAAGTTCGCAGAACAGTAGTGACCGTTCACCCGGTTGTACGCGGACATGATGGATCCCACGTGGCCCTCGCGGACAGCCATCCGGAAATGGGGCAGATAGATCTCCCTGAGCGTCCTTTCGTCGACGGACACGTTCACCCAATAGCGGGTATTTTCGATATTGTTCAGGGCATAGTGCTTGGCACTGGCCACAACATAATTCTGCGCACCCCGGATGAAGGCCGCGCCCATCCGACCAAGGTGGTGCGGGTCTTCACCGTAGGTTTCCTGGGCCCGTCCCCAGCGGGGGTGGCTGAGTATGTTGATTGTGGGCGCGAGCAGCACGCTCCCCCCTTTTGCTCGCACCTCCCTTCCGATCGCCCCACCAACCCGCTCCTCCAGCACGGGATCCCAGGTGGCACCCCGGGCCATTCCCACGGGAAACGCCGTCGCCGTGCCGGCATAGATGCCCACACCCCTCGGCCCGTCCACCATGCTGAATCCGGGAATCCCCAACCGCTCGTTGTCCGCCGTGTGCCAAAGCCCGTCCACGGGCAGGAACCCGATGCCGTGCATCTGGTCGATCTTCTCCGCGAGCGTCATCTCGGCAAGGATGTCGGAGACAAGGGCCTCCACGGTCTCTTCCTGGCATCCGCAGAACCCAACCGAATCACAGTCAGGCAGGACTGGCTGTCGAGCGTCCTCGCTTGAGCAACCCCAAAGAAGCATGCACAGGAATGCAGCGAAAAGACAAACCCATCGACTTCTCCAAGAATCCATTCGGCAATCCGAACATGGGTGAAATGGGCAACGGAACGAAATCGTTTGTCACGTTAACCGAGTCAGGTTCATCAATCAAGGAAAAACCTGAAAACTGCTTATAATTGTTCAATGGGTACGCGGGACACCACTCCACGGCCGCCCCGCTGGACTCACGAGACCTTGTAAAATCACTCATAAGATGGAATAAGGGACTCTCAAGCGACAT
>QKIM01000638.1 GCA_003249585.1 Deltaproteobacteria bacterium | reverse complement strand
ACGGACGCGTCCGTCGTGTTGGAGTTGCTGATGACCACCCCGAAATTGTCATAATAGGCATCGGCGAGCTGCTGGTTGGCCGTTGGGACGGCGAAAAAATCACAGCCCAGCATGGAACCCGAATTGGCGGCCGCCTCGCAGGGGTCGGTGATGGTGCAGAGGGTGGTGTCCCAGGAACAGTCGGATTGGCAGGCAAGGCTGCCGCTGTCGAATCCCAGGCCGATGGAAGCACAGTCGTTGCCTCCCAGATCGCTCCCGTCGCACGCCTCGTCGCCCCCCTGCCGAATACCGTCTCCACACCACCCTGCCTCCTGGCAGTCCAGGACATTGAACTCACACGACTGGGTACACGACAGTTCCCCGCCATAGAAACCCTCCGTCAGGCAGGTGTGGCCATTAAGGTCGTCTCCATCGCATGCTTCATGGGCGGCCTGGAGGTCCCCGTCTCCGCACCACCCGTATAGTCCGCAATCGGTGGTGTCGTACTCGCAGTTTTCAGAGCAGGAGAGGACGCCCCCATAGAAACCTATGGACTCACAGGTGGCTCCGCCAAGGTCATCCGCGTCGCAGTCCTCACCCGTCTCCTGGTCGCCGTTTCCGCACATGGCCCCACCGGAACAGTCCGACACGTCGAACTGACAATACTCATCACAGACGAGATTCCCTGTCCCGTACCCGAGCGTCGCACAGTTTTCTCCGGCCAGATTCACTCCGTCACACGCCTCCCCCTCGTCCAGGTACCCGTCACCGCACGAACCGGTGGCCTCGCAGGATATGAGGTTATAGGTACAATCGCTGTCGCAGACAAGATCGCCCCCATTGTACCCCAGCGTCTTGCAGGTCTCCCCGCCCAGTTCCTGCCCGTCACAGTCCTCCCCTATATCCAGGACACTGTCTCCACAGCTGTCCGATGAAGCCGATTCGTCACACGCGAGCATCAAAAAGTTTATGCACACGACAGTAAGAAAAACAGTTCGCATGGTTTCTTCTCCTGTACCGATGGCCAACACTGCGGAAATTGGATAGTCTGGCCGAACCAGTAATATATACACCTTATCGTAATTTGCTAAATTCGTCATAAAATTATTTCTCGCTCCATGACCTCTCCATCCCTCTGGGGCTTTGAGGAAGTCGCCTCCGGCGATCTTTTCAACAACACACCGAAGGGGGCGTCGAAGAGGGCGTGCCGCAGTGCGTTATTCTTATAAAAATCCGAAGAGGTGCTGGACGGGCTGCAATCCTTGTGCTATCCCATCTCCGGAGTCGATGACCATGTCCTTCTACCTTATCCCCTTCAGTCTTCTCGTGGGCACCCTGCTGGGCGGCCTGGCCGTGCACGCCTGGCGGGGCCGGAGCGCCGAAGGCCCCACCCGCTGGCAGAAGCTGCGCCTTGTGGTCATCACCTCGCTGATCACCACGCTGCTGCTGGCCGCCACGGGCTACAGCTGGTTCCGCTACAGGTTCCGCGCCCGCCCCGTCTCCCCAGCCACCACCGAGGACGCACTCAAAGACTTCCGCAAGACCGGAAAGAGAGCGGCCACAGAGCCCGGGATCCCCGCAGCGGGGGTCTACACCTATAAGACCAAAGGCTTTATGAAGTCCAAATCCTCCATCCTTGGCGACTCGGAACAGATCATGCCACCGACGATCCCTGCCGTGCTGGTCTCCAAGGACAACTGTTGGGAGCTGGGGCTGCGGATGTTCAAGGGCCAGGAGCGCACGGAACGTTACTGCAGGACACCCCAGGGACTGCGCCACCTCGGTCGCACCGAGAGTGGAGAGTTGATGGGGTTTGAGACCTTCACCCGCTTCTCCACCGGGTCATTCCCCGTCACGGGACCCACGGGAAAGCCGGGCAGCACGTGGAAGGATGTGTGGAAGACCCTGGAGCACTCGACCGAGAGCCCGATCAAGGTCACCCCTCCCGACCTCAACCTGGACATCACCTATGTCGGTGAGGAGAGCCTGGATATCGGCGGCAAGAAGGTCAAGGCCCATCATGTGCGCCACATCGGCACCTGGCAGAGCGTCGTCAGCGGACGCCTCGTCCGCGACCTGTGGTACGCCGTAGACACCGGCATGATGCTCAAGCTCCTCCTCAAGAGCAAGGGCCAGGGTCTGGTCACCGTGCTCATCGACCGCAGCTTCGTCCTCGCCAGCCTCATCCCCCAGAAGTAACGGCTCGCTGTTCTTTCAATCCCGTGTCCCGCCCACATCTCCTCTTTCCTGCCTGTCTCCCGTCTTTCCTGCGAAAGCAGCAATCCAGAAAATTCTCAATCTCCCGCACTTTTCCACACACCGGCAGGGCATGAGAGTATAGTAACACCCTCGACCTGAGTAAAAACCGCTCTCCCCGGGAGTACGCCATGCCGACCATCGCCCCCTACAAGAACCCTGTCTGCCCGAAATGCCAGGGAACCATGATCTTCCTGAACAACCTCATGCTCTCCTTCGACATGGCCGTCTCGGTGCCGCCTTACACGCATCTGACCCAGGACATGGGGATGTACGTGAAGCTGTGCAAGAACTGCGGCTATTCAGAGCTCTTCTCCCAGATGATCATCGACGACATCTGGTCGAAGACCGACGAGGCCACGTGCCAGGGAGACGCTCCCAACTTCGACCCGAACAACGCTCCCTTCTGATTCCCGGCTACTGAAAGACCTTCCCCTCTCCTCCCGGAGATTCCATAAGGACCCCATCCTTTGAGACCGAGTGCACACCATGAACCGAATCCACACTCTGCCCTCCATGCTCTTCGCGGCCTGCCTTTGCTCCCTGTTGAGCTGCGACTTCGACAGCGCAGGAACGGGCAACACTGACAACACCAGCAACACTGACAACACCAGCAACACTGACAACACCAG
>QKIM01000109.1 GCA_003249585.1 Deltaproteobacteria bacterium | reverse complement strand
GCCTGTCAAGCGCGTTCCCCCCCTGCAGAACGGTCCCATTTCAGAATACGTGCTCAGTTGCCTTCGGTGTCGGCGCAGTAGGTGCTCTCGAAGCTGGTGTCGCCCTCGCACAGCCCCTCGGTGGAGCAACTGTAGGAGAGGCAGTCGTCGCTGACCGCGCAGGCCTCGCCGGCCAGGAGCCGGGGGGCGCACAGGAGGGTCTCGGAGTCACAATGCAGGCCGTCTCCCCGACACTCGCCGTTCACGCAGGCGTCGCCCTCGACACGGGGAACAGCACAGATGTCGTTCTGGCACAGGAGCCCTGGGGAACACTCCCAGTCCCCCTCGCATTGGGCGCTCTCTCCCACGTACCGGGCACAGCTGTCGCTGTCGAAGCTGCAGAACAGACCGGGAGCGCAGTCGTATTCGAGGCTGCACTCTCCCCCGAGGAGGACCTTCCCCGGCAGGATCTGACGAAGGAGGTCCAGCTCATTGGTCTGGTGGAAATCCGAGAGGGTGGCCCCGCAGGTGGTCATGTTCGCCTCGAACCACTCCTCCCAGGCCCCCGTGGCGCTCTCGTCCCACCCCGTGGACTCGGGCTTGAACCAGATGTCCATGGTGGACGACTCGTACATCACGCACTCGGCGACCGTGTCGTAGGTGACGCCCATGAGCCAGTATCCGGCGTCGCAGCAGGTCAGGATCGCCTCGCACCGCCGCTCGACGACGGAGGCGAGGAATTCGTTGCGGGTCAGGGAGTCCCCGCCGGTGGTCTTGCAGGCCGAGAGGGACAACAACAGGGTGATCGCGGTGAAGAGTCTCATGAAACCTCCAGGGGTGAATGGAAAGAATACATACACAGTCTACCCCATTTGCTGTTTTTGCAAACCAAATAGCCACCCATCCTGTAGGGGAAAATTGTATTCAAACGCCTTCCCCTGGGGGGTCCCATTGGGCATACTGGGAGGGAGGACCACAAGGGTCCCAAACGAAAGGACACCACCCATGACACAACGAACGGTCGCGGTCATCGGAAACATCGGCATCGACACCAACGTCTATCTGCCGGGCGCGGACGTGGACTTTTCCGTAGAGAGCAACTTCACCACCAACCTCGACTGCGTGGGACAGGCCGGGGGCTGCTCGACCCGCGGCTACGCCCGGCTGGGCTGCGAGACGGCCTTCATCGGCTCCGTGGGCGAGGACCCCTGCGGTCACTGGATCCGCGAGACCCTCGAGGACGACGGCGTGGACACCTCGGGGCTCTTCATCGATCCCCGGGGCACCTGCCGGAGCATCAACCTCATGTACCGCGACGGGCGGCGCAGGAACTTCTACGACGGCAAGGGGCACATGGAGCTTGAGGTGGACGTGGCGCGCTGCCGGTCGATCCTCGCCGGCGCGCGGCTGGCCCACTTCCACATCCCCAACTGGGCGCGCCACCTCCTCGGCGTGGCCCGGGAGTGCGGCTGCACCATCGCCTGCGATCTGCAGGACGTCACCGATCCCCACGACCCCTACCGGCGGGACTTCATCGAGGCGGCCGACGTGCTCTTCTTCTCTGCGGCGAATTACGACGACCCGGCCCCCGTCATCGGGGTGCTGCGCGGATACAATCCTGGCGCCCTCATGGTCATCGGCATGGGGGCGCGCGGCTGCATGAGCGTCTCAAAGAGCGAGACGAGGCACCATTCCCCGGTGGAGCTGCCGGCCCCCGTGATCAACACCAACGGCGCGGGAGACAGTCTGGCCGTGGGGTTCCTGACGTCGCACGTCCTCGAGGGCAGGGACGTGGAGGAGAGCGTCCGGCGCGGTCAGATCGCGGCCCGACACTGCTGTACCCTCATGGACAACTCCACGGGGCTCATCACCTGCGAGGAGCTCGAGGGATACGCCCTGCTGTAGGCGCCAGCCCTTTGCCTCCCCCTACCTCACGCCGAAGACGACTTCTTTCTTGCCGCCGTGATCGAAGCTGGCGATGGAGAGACCCACCCCGAAGTACAGGACCTCGTCGCCGGGCAGATAGCCGATGAAACCCTCCAGCATCAGGCTGCCGTCCCTGAAGGTGCCTACGAGCACCTGGAGGTTTCCCTGCAGGGCGAAGTCGGCGTCGCTGTCGAAGACCCTGAATCCGATCCCGCCGGTGAGCCGCACGCCCACATACGACTCCTGCTTCGAGAAGGTCCTGAAGAGGTTGCCCGAGACCGTGAACAGTCCGCTGCCCGTGATCCGGTCGGCGCCGAATCCCCCTTCATCATGGATATACCCGAGGGACCCCTCGAAACCAAAAGAGGGGGTGCGAAGAGGAACGTCGTCCTTGGTGTCCTTCATGGCAACCCCGACCTGATCCCCGATGTCCAGGGAGACCACGGCCTCTCCCCCATGGCGCACGACCTCGTCGGAGTCGGTGTGTACATACCGAACCCCCGCCCGCGCCACCGTGGAGCAGCTGCCCGCGAGGAGCACCAGCAGCCCGAGTGCTCCTGCCAAAAACGCCTTCGCTCGAAATCGTCCCGGTGATCCCGTCCGTGTCATGTTCACCTCGCTGTACCGACTGTACCGACTGTACCCCAGCAGTAGCCTCAAAGCCAGATCCGTGACACCGAATGCCTTTTGCGCGAGCCATTTTTTGGGCAGAATGCCCCCAGGGGGCCCAGGAAGGCACCATGGGGCGCCTTGACCCCACCCCCCACTGTTTTAATAAACCCCCCTCCCCGAAACGGCCCGTCCAGATACCCTCCCGGGCCGCGCAGGGGCATATTTTTCCGCGGGTCTCATTATTGTATTTTTCTATATTTTCCGATAGTTCCAAGAGGCTCACTGACAAAATACCAAGGGGGAGTTGTCGCGCCCCGACGCTCCGTGCTATATTGACCAGACGGGCGCACC